>CAITIF010000411.1 GCA_903892365.1 uncultured Pirellula sp.
CTAACTGGCGTATTTCCCTGAGTTTTGAGGCAACTGGAGCCTGACCGGTCCTGTCAATCTGTAGTCTGATCCGTTTTATGAAGCAGGTTTCCCCAACATTAGCACGATCGGTCGCAAAACGGCAGTACCAGTTGCCGTTTGTGTGTCTGATTTTATACGCCTGTTTATTTCTGTCCGGGGGCTGCGGATCGCCCGTCGTGAATCCGGGAGCTGCAAACTTGATATCGACAGCTCGGGAACGCGTACTGCCGAAAGCCGATTCCGCGGAACGATTATGGCGTCCGGACTTGGCGATCATGCCGTTTATCGAATTCCAGGACGAAGACATTTTGATCAAGCATGTTCGCAACTGTCGTTACCGGACGGAAACCGATTATGACGTTCGGCACTACGACTTGCATTTTGCCTTGGATGATGTTCGAACGCTGGACTTTATCATTGTTCCGTTCAACAACAATCCGCTACTCGCACACACCATGTTTAGCTTCGGGCTTGTGGACGGACGGCACTTTATTGTGTCGGTGGAAGCGCGTTTGGATCAGGGCGATTCTTATTCACCCATTCGCGGCATCACCAACAAGTTCCAGCTGATGTACGTCATTGGTGATGAACGCGATTTGATTTTGTTGCGCACGGACGTTCGAAAGGTAGATGTCTTGCTCTATCCAGGGCGTGCGACACCGGACCGGGTCCAAGATCTTTTGGTGGACATGCTGGAGCGGGCGAACAAGCTACAACGTTCTCCGGAATACTACGACACGATCAACAACAATTGCACCACCAATCTCGTAGACCACATCAATAAGCTTCGGCCAGGTCGAATTCCTCGTGATCTTCGAGTCTTGTTGCCGGGCCATTCAGATCGGCTGGCTTACGAGCTTGGTTTGTTGGATGTGGTGGAGCCTTTTGCGATCGCTCGTCAAAATGCCCGCATCACGGATCTTGCTCAGCTGTACCGAGACAGCCCCGATTTCTCCGACAAGATCCGTAGAAACTAACCAATCCCCATGCAATGGGTTTCGCGAGTCTTGCGCTTACAACAACAATGGAACCAGGCACAGGGCCAGGACAATGGGGATCAGCAGCAAGGATTTTTTCCAGCCAGATAACATGGTCCCGAACAGCATCACCATGGCGGCTATCGAGACCCATACGATGTTCTTTTCACTGATCGAGCCAAGCCAAATGGATTTCCATTCTTTCGTACCTTTGGCTTGAGATTGCTGAGAAGCGGTTGCGATCGCATTCTTGGCACTTTCGATCGCACTGGAATCGAGTTTCGTATTCTTAAGACTGTCGATGGTGGAGCGAGCTTGTTGCCAATACCCTTGTGTCGCTTGCTGGTTGGTTTGGAGCCACATGCCAACTCCCAAGAAGAGCATCGCGGCACAGACAAATCGGAACTTGCTACCCAGAAGTTGTCCCAGCAGCCTGTCGAGCGATCGATTGCGCACCTCGCGCTTGCTCACCTTTCCAGATCGAGCCTCGGCGAGCATTTGTTTGATGCGTTGACGCTTTGCTTCGGCCGCATGCACCGTGAGCTTACCCGTAGCGATGTCATGCATGGCTTGCCTCGTCTCATGTGCCGCTTCTACCATGGAAGCTGCAAGCTCGTCAGCGCGTTTGCCAGCCTCTGACTCGGAAACTCCTTCGGCGATCATCTCTGCCTTCCCTGCGATGCGCAAAACCTGTTCATCCTTCTCTCGCTTGGCTTCGGACAGCTTGGCATCCCATCGATCGATCATTTTATCGCGACGTGATTGGTGACGCTTCCCTTCCGAACCTTGGCTCCCTTGCAGCTTGGCTTGCATGGTTCGCATTCGATCGTAACCGAAGAGCGCTTCGAAGAACTCTTCCCAATTTTGTCCCGCTTGATGAGCGGTGGCGTTGCAAATCTGATCTTCGTCCATTCCGCGAAATCGCAATTGCCGCAAAATACCTTGAGCTTGTTCCAAGGATGGTTTTCGTTGTTTGGATAACATCTTCTCAATACCAAAATAGTATCCCGCTCCTGCCCCAACACCTAAAAGCGAAGCGAAGATTAACGGCACCCAAAGCCCTAAATAGTGCACGGCCAGCAAACCGATGAGAGAGCCAAAAAGCCAATAGAGCCACTCTAAGATGCCGCCAGTGATCAAGGACTCTCGCCAACGCCGGGCCAACGGACTTGTGCCTTCTAGTCCTGAAAAAACCACTGCAGAGACTGGTGCGAGAAACATGGCGAGCACCATGCCAATCGTTGTTTTCAGCCATGACGCCATGCTGTTGTAGTACTCGGTCCCCTTCGATATCGTAGGTGCCATCGCTATGGGCGTTTCTGCGGCAGTGGTTTCTATTGGGGCTTTCGCACCCAACCCCTGTACCACGGTGCTGGCTTGCGATGCTAGGCTTTTGGCTCCTTCCCCCAGCAGAGAAAGTCCTGCCCATAAGGCGAAGATCAGCGACAGTGTAGCCCCCAACCCACAGGCAACGTTCCAAATCGAAGGTAAGAATCGACTTGCGATCAACACGGGCGAACTCGAAAAGCGTTTCGATGCAATCTTTAGCTGGCCAGCCAGTTCGGGCGGAACGGCTGGCTCGGCCTTCGCTGGCTTGTCATTCATCTCCACATGCTTTTGACCGGGCGAGATTTCGTCGGGGCTGCTTGGCTGATGAATAATCTGGGCTTTCGAAGTGTCCTCGCGCAGTTCAAGGTACACCTCCAAATCATGAATGACTTCCTCCAAGTCCTGATACCTGTCCTCAGGTTTTTTTTCGGTCATCTTTTCAATGATGTCCCCCAGGGTGGACGGCAGTCCGGAAATAATTCGCTCGGGCCGTACGATTTTTTCCGCACGGTGTTTCGAGATCACCTCCATCAAGGTGTTGCCGTCGAAAGGAGGCTTCCCCGTAAGCAGTGCATAGAACGTGCAACCGAGCGAATAGATATCGGCTCGCTTATCGACACTTGCAGCGTCCAGTGATTGCTCGGGCGACATGTACGCAGGCGTTCCCATCGAGGATCCAACGGCCGTGACTTGGCTTCTTGCAGAGGCCAGCATCATCGATTGCACGTCGGAATCATCTTCTGGCGGCAAGTCATCGGCGTTGGGTGTTTTGATCAAGCCCATGTCCGCAACCTTGACTAGACCATCAGCGGTCATCATCAGGTTCGCTGGCTTGATATCGCGATGGACCATACCGTGATCGTGTGCGAACTTCAGCCCACGCGAAGCTTGCAGAATGAGTGTTGCCGCCAGTTTCGGCGGAAGCTTTCCCTTTGACTTCAGTTGATCATCCAGCGATCCACCGGACACCAGTTCCATGCTGAAGTAGTTCGTGCCGGAATCCTGCCCCAAATCATAGATTTGCACAACATTGTGATGGGTCAGTTGTGCAGCCGCATAGGCCTCGCGAATGAATCGAGCGATGACACGCGGGTTCTTGGCCCAATGCGCCTGAATCGTTTTCAACGCACACGATCGATCGAGCGATATCTGCTTGGCAAGATAGACCGATCCCATACCACCTGCCCCAAGCTCGCTCAGGATCTTATAGCCGCCTAGCCGATTGAGCATCAATGCTGGCGAAGAAGCATTCGAGCCTGCAGGGGGGCTGGACCTTTCCCCTTCCGATGCTCTCACGGATGCGCCCTTGCTTGCTGAGTCCTTGCTTGCTGATTCCTTGCCAGCTGAGGAGGCAGAGGCCAAGCCAACATTGCTATCCATGGTAGCTTCGTTCACAGAAAAATCTTGATCGTCGGATCGCTCCATGGTTGCGTCCAGCCCAACAGCACCGGAAGCGTTAACAGCATCGGCAACGCTCGTGATACCAGAAACATGATGCGACACTTCGCTTGGGAGTGTGGCGGACAGTGGCGCTGTTTCTTGCCTCTCGAAAAGCGTTGCCTGGAGAGCGTCGGGTACGGTTGGATTGGTTGACGCCGGCTCAATATCCTGCGTTTGATCCATGGGCTTTGCGACCGTTTTGGCCAGTTTCCCGACTTTGATTTGGACCGGATCGCTTGCTTCTACGACCAATGCAAAAGCTTGCGAGCATGCGGAACACTTTGGCTTGTACTTGCCCGGCTTCGGATCTTTGAGGGAAAATGAATGTTGGCACAGAGGGCACGCGATCTTGTAATTCATAAAGTCCTCCGTCGAGAATACGACAACGATAATGCAATGGATCGATTCAATGAGAAGTCGCACGAACGATCTCGTGAACCATGCATCTTAGTCGATCGCTGGGGCTGGCAATGACATCGGAGCCAAAATTGAAACACCGATTGAATGCAAAGGATATAAGGGATTACTTTAAGCTCAGGCCTTTGTTTTGATGTTGCCCAAATGGAAACCCAACTCGTGCACCGAAGGGAACCGTGTCTTTTTCGTACTCGTACTCAGCGCCAGCGGTACTCGTACTCGACCGGAATTTTTCGAGTACGAGCACGAGCACGAGCACGAGCACGAG
>CAITIF010000412.1 GCA_903892365.1 uncultured Pirellula sp.
AGCCGAGCCGAAATCAAAAAAACCAGCGAATGGAGCCGCATTCACTTTGCGCAGCTTCCGATACAAACTTCGCGAGTCACAGCGGGCTGGACACAACAGCCTCTGCGCCAAGTTCACCTGAAAGATATCGCCCGCAAAAATGTATTCGCGAGCCTTGCTGACCGCATCGCGAAAACCTTGTCCATCAAAATTGCCAAGCCAACCACCCCCTAACCTTGTTTCAAACTGCGGAGCAGTCAGTCCATGCGCCATCGCATGAGGACGAAACGCCGTGAAAGGCACGTCTCGACGCATTGCCCATTCTGATTCTTGGCTGGGAGCGTTCGGATCCAATAACTGCTCCAAGAAAAAACGGCACCGCTTTTTTGCCTGCTCCATTCGCAAGGCTTCATCGGTACTTTCCGCGAACCCTTGCGAGATGATCCAAC
Source organism: uncultured Pirellula sp. (assembly GCA_903892365.1). Lineage (GTDB taxonomy): Bacteria > Planctomycetota > Planctomycetia > Pirellulales > Pirellulaceae > JBKCUI01. The sequence continues at coordinate 429 of CAITIF010000412.1, forward strand.
CTTGGTCCGTGTCGTGGTCCCATGCGAAAACGACGTCATAAAGCCCCAGCACCGCCAATGGCAAACCAAACTCATTGTGCTTTGCGGACGCAATACGTTCAAAACACCGACCCAGCTCATACCCCATAAAGCCCGCCGCACCACCTTGAAACGAAGGCAAGCCCGGCACCGTAACCGACTTGTACCGACTCATCCAATCTTCCAGCTTCGCGAGCGGATCGGCAACCACTCGGTCGACCGAAAGCACTTCGATGGGGTCGACGGCGACAAAACTGAATCGAGTTTGCAAATCCCCCGATAAAGCGCTATCCAGCCATAAACAGTAGGGAAAATGTCCGATACGGTCAAAGACCTCGAGCGGTCCAAGCCAAGACGGCAGCAATTCAACGTGAGGAGCAGTGGGAAAATCAATCATTCAACAGGTTATTCGGATAGATTGGGTTTGCCGATCTTCTTTCGGATGATCCACTATTGAGTCGCCGATCAGCACCTTCAAATTGTAGATTTTCGGTCAATCCGGCTTTGAAGCATCACCTACGACCACCTCGACTTTTCAATTCATGGCTATAATCCTAGCGTAAAGTCTTTTCCCCGCACCCCTCGCAACGAAATGTTCTATCGATGAATTTAGATTGGGATACCCTTATTTCAATTATTCGCAAGCATGAAAGGTTTGTTCTCACAAGCCATATTCGGCCTGATTGTGATGCGCTAGGAAGCGAACTTGGAATGGTTGGCATCCTGCAGGCGATGGGGAAAAAAGTCACAATCGTCAATGGGCACCAAACTCCACCCATCCTTGGCTTCCTGGACCCTTCCCAAAGTATCCAAGTCATTAGTGAGCATATCGATGCCGAAGACGTGGAAGGGGACTGCTTAATTATTTTGGACACCAGTGCATGGGCACAATTGGGACCAATGGCTGACGTTTTGCGACGATGGACAGGTACGAAAATCGTTATCGATCACCATGTCGGTGAAGATGACTTAGGTGCCCAGTTTTTTAAAGACACCAGTGCAGAAGCTACCGGCCATTTGGTTGCTTTGCTTGCTCAAAAAGCCGGAGTCAAAATCACGAAACCGATGGCGATGGCCCTTTACGCAGCCATCGCAACCGACACCGGATGGTTCCGATTCGCTTCCACCACCAGCGACACCTATCGCATTATTGGTGAACTGGTGGATTGCGGTGCTTCGCCTTCAGCTATTTATGGCGATCTTTACGAGCGCGACACCGTCGGACGCGTGAGGCTACGAGGTCGAATCTTGTCGCGCGTTCAAACAGAAGTCAACGGCCAACTGATACATACCTTCGTCAAGAAAGAAGACTTCACCGAATCCGGGGCTCTGCCAAGCGACACCGAAGATGCGATCAACTTGGCCCTGGCCATCGAAGGAACCAAGGTTGCTTTCATCATGATCGAACAACTTCGAGGCGGCTTTAAGATCAGTTTCCGATCCCGTTGTCATGTCGATTGCAACGAGCTGGCTCGACAATTCGGCGGCGGCGGACATCGCGCTGCGGCTGGTGCCTTCGTCGAAGCCGAGTTTGGGGAACTCCAAAATCGCGTCCTTCAAGCTCTGCGAGCCGCTTTGGCAAACAAACCTGTCCATGCTTGATCTTATTCGCCTTTCGGTAGCCATTCTCCCTTTAGCCGCGTACTTCCAAGTTTTGGGCCTGATTCGTTTGCGATCACGCCCAACGCTTCTCAGCGGCGCTACTGATTTTTTTCTTTTGGCAATGGCCATGATGGGGCTTATCGCCATCGGGCCTATCGAGCTCTTTTTCCCCAGAGCCGCGTATGCGATTTTGGGCCCTTGGGTTTGGGGCGTCCTGTTCGCACTTTATTTCTTTGTGATCATGCTCATAGCCTTGAACTCCAAGTTCAAATTGATCGTCTACGGGCAGGATTCGGAACAGCTAAAGAAAACTATTCAAGATGCTTTATCGCTCGAACAGATGGAAGCATCTTGGGGTAAAGACATACTAGAAGTCCCCTCGCTGGGCCTGCGAGCAAGCATCGAAAAGGCGGGTGGGGGTAAAACGGCTTCACTCGAAGCCATCGGCCGATCCCAAAACCCGATGGGTTGGTACACCATGGAAAAGCTGATAGCAAATAACTTAAAACCAAACACCACGACTCAAACGGCCGAAGCATTTCGCTGGATTGCACTCAGCCTTCTCTTGTTTGGAAGCAGCTCTGCCATGATTGCACAGGATTTGCCTCGCCTGAAAAAGGAATTGGCGATCCTGTTTGAACCAGACTAAGACTTGAACTTCGCTGCGATCCCCAAACCATCACCCACTTGAGCTTGGCAAAGCAAATCGCCGAACACGAGCAGCCAAGTCACCAATTTCGGGTCAGCCTGAAAACAGCAATCTAGTTTTTGGCGAACATCCACCAACCCACAGGTCCCACGCTTCAAACGCTTCCTACGGCAATAAATGATCGGCCAAACGGTTGCCCAAATGCCCCGAAAAGGTGAAGTGAGATTCATGTCCCGCCCGCCCAAAACAGCTTGGTGCAACGGCTCTAATGAAGGTACTGATTCACACCAAGCCGCCCAATCTCCTTGCGGGATCGCGCTGCCGGTCGATTGCTTTCGAAGCTTTTGAAATCGTTCGTCCGCAGCTTGAATCGATAGGATTGCATTGTCTTCAGTCACCTTCCAGTCAGGTCTCGCGACCTGAATCGGCTCTTCTACAGAATGAACCATAGTGGATTGTCCATCGATCGAAAAAGTCCAAACGCCATCCACCCATTGATTGGCTTTCCACGAGGCTGTGGTCTTTAGTTCCATCATTGCCTTTGCAGACGATTCCATCGTGAAGCCCACAGGAGCGTTTGCCCCTTGCCTTGCAACGCGACGCTGCCAACTGACAAAGTCACCACTCAAAATTCGCATAGTCACTTGCGTGGACCAATCGTGTATCCCCATGGCGCAAGCCCAAGCTTTCGCATCACTCACATCGGGTGCAACCGTCTGCTCAATGGTGAATTCATCCGTGCTGTCCAATAACCAATTGAGCTGAGTTGCTGGAATTAGGGTCAACAACCACTTTAAATCATTCTCGCAGCCATACTTCCATAGCGATTCCATCGAAGACTCCAGAGAGTCCGCTTTTTCGCGAATCGTGGTTAAACTGCACAGGGAATCGATCCAGTCCAAATGCTTCTTAGTGCTCAGCCGAGCTTGTTGGATGACCGGGTCGTTCATCCCCATTAAGGCCTGTAACCAGCCTGAATTGGCGTAATCTTGCTCGGACGGTGATAGTGTTTTGGACATGCAGACTTTTCAGGAAGAGGAATCGAGGCAAAGTTGTGGCGTCAAGGGCAGCAACCAGTGTCATTCAAGCCCGCATTGTAGTGCCACACCTGAACGAAAAGCGATGCCAAACATCCATTTCGTCACTCAATCCATCTACTTCTCGAACCACGGAAGGCACGGAAATCAGTTCGTCATCCACCA
>CAITIF010000413.1 GCA_903892365.1 uncultured Pirellula sp.
CTCGTGCTCGAAACGCGATGGTCGAGTACGAGTACCATTTCATTGAGTACGAGTACGAATGAAAGCCGAAATGCGCAGCATAAAAAGATTGCGCCTGCGACTTAAATTAGGGCGAATTGCCTGCCAGCCAAGTGGCCGTTTAGTTCGGTTTCGCTGTGGTGACATGCACACCAATGATCGATCGGTGATCGATCACTGAGACAACTGCGCGAGATGTTGATCCACGGAGGTTGGCAAATGATCCAAATTGTATCCACCCTCTAGAAGGCTTACGATTTTGCCTCCGCAGTAGCTATTAGCAATTTGTTGAACATGCTGCGTCAACGTTCCAAAGTCTTCGTCGGTCAAACAGAGCGAGCCCACGGGGTCGACTCGGTGTGCATCGAAACCGGCGCTGATCAAAATCAATTCGGGTTGCACCTTCTTGGCTAAAGCCTCGATGCCTGCAACAAACCGCTCTTCGAACTTTTGCCAGGAGATACTTGCATGCACGGGATCGTTAGCGATCAACCCAAGTCCCGCAAGGGAACCTGTTTCGCTTGTCGAACCGGTGCCTGGATAAAACGGTGAGCGATGAATGGAGTAAAAAGCAACTCGTCCGTCTTCCCAAAAGATATCCTGAGTTCCATTGCCATGATGCACATCCCAGTCGATGATCATCACGCGATGTAGGCCTTCCGCAATGGCGGCATGCGCAGCGATAGCGACATTGTTGAACAAACAGAAGCCCATGGGGCCGTCTGGCAAGGCGTGATGCCCTGGTGGACGGACGGCACAAAAGGCTGTTTTGTCTTCACCGCGAAGAACACGCTGCACAGCATCGATGGACGCTCCTGCTGCCATGTGGGCGGCTTGCCAAGATCCGTTACTGACAACCGTATCCGATTCGATCCGGCCGGCAGCTTGGTCGCACCACACTTTCAATTGATCGTAGTAGGCCGCTTGGTGTACCTTTTCAATGGCATCGCGCGAAGGGGCTTGCCATGAAGGGCAAGTGGATTTTGGGATCCAGTTGTCCTTGAGCATGGCATTGACACGGACAATTCTCTCCACGCATTCTGGATGCTGACCCGTGTCGTGCTCGGCAAAAATCGGCGAGTGATAAAGTAACAATGGAGTTTCCCTTGTTGGTCTTTACTTGCGAGCCCGTGGGTGGTTCATAGGAACCCATTGTCCGTTTTGCGAACTGCTGGCGACGCACTGCTCAATGAAGTACATTCCTTCCACGCCGTCATGCACGTTCGGGAAAAGTGTGTTCACCTTTTCGACAGGTTGATTTTGGGACACAGCCACCATCGCGTCGAACGCTGCTACATAGATATTGGCAAATGCCTCGAAGAATGCCTCAGGGTGACCGCTTGGCAAACGACAGGCAGCACGCCCACTTGCATTCATATGAGGCGCGTTAGGGTCTCGAGTGTAAATGCGATGAGGCTGTCCGTTTTGACGAACCACCATGGCATTCGGTTCTTCTTGCCGCCAAGACAGAGAGCCTTTCGTACCATCAATTTCGATGGACAGGTCGTTTTCACGGCCATGGCTGATCTGGCTTGCAGTGACAGTACCCAATCCACCATTTTGATAACGAACGATCGCGGTTCCGTAATCGTCGAGCTTACGACCAGGTTCGAATATTTTTAAGTGACAACTGATTTCTGCCGGCAACAAACCAGTCATGAATCGTCCCAAATTGTAAGCATGGGTCGCGATATCACCGAAGCAGCCGGCCACACCGCTTTGTTTTGGATCGGTCCGCCAAGCGGCTTGTTTTTGGTCTTGGTCTTCGAGACGAGTTCGCAACCAGCCTTGAATGTATGATGATCTTACGGCCTGAATCTCGCCCAGTTCGCCGCTTTGAATCATTTCGCGAGCTTGCCGAACCAGCGGGTATCCTGTGTAGTTATGCGAAAGCGCAAATATGCATTTCGAGGAGTCCACGATCTTGGCCAGCTCGTTCGCCTGCGCGAGATCGAACGTCATCGGTTTGTCGCAAACCACGTGAAAGCCAGCTTCCAAGGCTGCTTTAGCGATTTCGTAGTGCGTGTGATTGGGGGTTGCGACCGACACGAAATCGATGCGTTCTCCGAATGGCTTTTTCGACTCCGCATCGAACATGGCTTGGTACGATGGGTAGGCTCGTTCCTGACAGACGTCATACTCTGGTGCCGAAGCCTTCGATCGCTCGGCGTTACTGCTGAATGCGCCGGCGACCAAGGTGGCTCGATTGTCCAGGCAGGCTGCGATGGAGTGCACTCGACCGATGAACGAACCCTGTCCGCCTCCAACGATACCCATCTTCAATTTTCGGTTCAGTGGTCCATTCGTCATTTCAGTCAGTCTCCAAGTGGGGAGGAAGGGGAGGTACGAGGAATCTTCGGAACCATGTTTTACCAAAGTTTCCAATGTTTTCTAGCTGGCCAGTTCATCCTGCAGGGAAACCACCCGAGTCGTCCTC
>CAITIF010000414.1 GCA_903892365.1 uncultured Pirellula sp.
GATGAAGCAAGGTCGCATGCAGATCATGCACAGAAACGCGATTTTCTACCGCATGGTAGCCCAATTCGTCTGTTGCCCCGTAAGTGAATCCTGGCTTAAAGCCACCACCGGCAACCCACATCGTAAAGCCAGCAAGATGGTGGTCGCGTCCGTTCCCTTGGGCCATCGGCGTTCGGCCGAATTCCGAACCAAAAACCACGATCGTATCTTTCAGCATGTCCCGCTGCTTGAGATCCAACAATAGTGCCGATACGCCGCGATCTACTTCAGCAGCGGTTCCTTGGATGTGATCTTTGATGCTTCCATGGTGATCCCAGTCGCGATGATACAGTTGAATGAACCGAACTCCGCGTTCCGCCAACCTTCGTGCCAATAAGCAGTTTGACGCAAAACTACCATCTCCCCCCTTGGTTCCGTACAGATCAAGCACATGCGCCGGTTCGTTGGCGATGTCCATCAGTTCTGGGACGCTTGTTTGCATCCGGAACGCCAATTCGTATTGGCTGATTCGCGTTTCAATTTCAGGATCATGGATGCGATCTGCTTCGATTCGATTCATGGCCGCAACGCTATCGATCAAATCTTTTTGCTGTGCCATCGAAATACCATTGGGTCGATCCACGTACAGGACCGGACTCCCCGTGCTTCGAAACTCGACCCCTTGAAACTTGCTTGGCAAAAATCCAGAATGCCATTGTCGAGCAGCGATGGGTTGGCTTTGCCCGAACTTTCCGGTCGAAACCATGACCACAAATCCCGGAAGATTTTGCGACTGTGCCCCCAGACCGTACAGAAGCCAGGAGCCCATGGCGGGTCTCCCTGAATTCATCGAACCGGTGTTCATAAAAGTGTGCGCTGGATCGTGATTGATCGCATCAGTGTGCATGGAGCGTATCATGCAAAGATCATCAGCGCATTTGCCGGCTAGCTCGGGCCAGATGTTTGCGATCTCTAGACCCGATTGCCCCCACTTTTGAAATGGATGCTGAGGTGCAAAGCAAGTCAACTTCGCTCCTTGAAGCTGGGCAATCTGCTGCCCCTTGGTCATCGACTCGGGCATGGGCTGACCGTGCAACTCCGTCAGCTTCGGCTTTGGATCAAAGGTGTCCAAGTGACTCATGCCACCGGCCATGTACAACCAAATGATGCGCTTGGCCTTGGGGGCATGGTGAAGCTGCTTCAACGAACCGTTCGCGCCGAGCATGTTGGCCAAGTCCGATTCGCGTGCCGCCGCACGCTGAATCCCTGGCGGGTTCAACAGACTCGTTAATGCCATGGAACCGACGCTCAATCCTGAACCTCGCAGGAACGATCGACGGCCCACCGAAGAAGGCAACAGCATGATAAATTCCTAGTTACGAGTAATGGTTTCGTGTAGGTTAAGAATGGCTCGCGTGACACCGGTCCAAGCAGCCAGTTCGATCGTATCGACGTCGTTGCCCTTGAACTCGCCAATGCTAATAAATCGGTTCGCGGAATCGACATCCGCTCGATATTCTGATCGGCCACCAGCTAGCAACGTTTCCAATATTCTCACTTCGGCTTCGGTTGCTGCACGGCACAATACATCGCGGAATAAAGTCTGTATGCGGGCATCGTCCTTCGGCTCGCTCCCTTTCAGTACCTGATAGGCCATCGCTCGTGCGGCTTCAATAAAGATCGGATCATTCAGCAGTACCAAAGCTTGAAGCGGTGTATTGGACCGAGTCCGTTCTGCAATACACTCTTCCCGCCCCGGAGCGTCAAAGGCCAAGAGCGAAGGATGCAGGTATTGCCGCTGCCAATGCGTGTACAGACCTCGACGATAAAGCTGATCCCCTTTTCCATTTTGCCACTGCCGCTGTGGGAAGTTTAAATAGTCCCAATAGCCCCTAGGTTGATATGGTTTGCCAACATCATGACCAATTGCTTGAACCAACAGCCCCGAGGTTGCCAGAGCATTGTCGCGAACAAATTCGGCATCCAGTCGCCATC
>CAITIF010000415.1 GCA_903892365.1 uncultured Pirellula sp.
ATGACGTGATATGTTGATGGGATGAACCAGTCCGCTATGAGTATCGAAGTTCAATCCAATACAACGATGAACCGCTCCACCCTTGAAGCGAGTTTCGCCAAAGCTTATCAGGCTCAGTTGTCCTGGAGCCAAACCAAGGTGGCGTTTAGGACAGCGATTCTAGACAAGCTGCGATCGCTTCTGGTGACGCATCGGTTTGAGCTAGCGGATGCGATTGAAACCCCGTCCCGACAAGACTATCGCGAAACGGTTTCGTCCGAGCTTATGCCCCTTGCGGATACGGCTCGCTGGTTGCATCGCAAAGCGAAAAGGATTCTTGCCCCGCGGTATGTGGACGCTGGCGGGTCCCCGATGTGGCTTGGCAGATTGCGATCCACGGTTTTCCGAGTGCCATGCGGTCTGGTGTTGATTATTGGGACTTGGAATTACCCGTTGTTTCTGACCGGTTCCCAGTTGTTGCACGCGCTCGCGGCGGGGAACGCGGTCGTCCTGAAGCCAGCTCCAGGTGCGGAAAAAGTCACCCGTTTGTTGGTCGATCTGCTTCTGCAAGCAGGTTTGCCTGCGGATCTTGTTGTCGTGCTGGACAGCAGCCCGCAGTCTGCAAAGCTGGCGGCCGAAATCGGGGTAGACAAAGTCGTGATGACAGGCAGCAGCCAATCCGGCCGAGCGGTGCTGAAACAATTGGCAGAAACATTGACTCCGTCGGTGATGGAACTGAGCGGCTGCGATGCTGTTTATGTTTTGCCGGGTGCGGACATGCATCGCGTTTGCGACCTGCTTTTATTCGGGCTAAGACTCAATGGCGGGGCGACCTGCATGGCTCCTCGACGAGTGTTTCTGCCTAAAAAGTCGACCGAAGTCTTTCACCGTCTATTATTGCAACGGCTGAACGCGGGAAAACAGCGAAACTGGACAGCGCGTGTTTCAAAGCGAACTTATGAAAAGATGCGTCTGGGCGTGGAGGACGCAATTGATCGAGGGGCATCTGTATTTTCGCGAGGAGGATTCACCGAAGACTCGGCTGCCAATGGAACATCGCAAGATTTGACCCGCCCGAGCGACAAAACGTCCACGACGGGTGAAGAAGAGATGGTCGACTGCGGTCACATGGTGCTGACGAATGTGAACACGAGCATGCAAATTTGCTCCATGGATGTTTTTGCACCTTTGATCATGATAGTACCGGTCGACGATTGGTCGGATGCGTTGCGAGCCGATTCGCGTTGTCCCTATGCTTTGACCGTTTCGGTATTTGGGCCTAGGGAGGATGCGTTAAGGATTGTAAAATTCATATCGGCTGGTTTCATTTCAATCAATGATTTGATCGTACCCACCGCGGATCCGCAGTTGCCCTTCGGTGGGCGTGGCGAGAGCGGTTTTGGGGTCACACGGGGGAACGAGGGGCTTTTGGAGATGACTTTTCCCAAGGTCGTCTCATCCAGAATCGGGTCGTGGTTGCCTCATTCCAAGCCTGCGGAGCCTTCGGACGAACAGTTGCTGGACGGTTTACTACAATTCAACCACCATGCGACTTTCATGGGGCGAATCCAGGGAATGATTCAGACCGTACGAACCGTTATTTCCCAACGAAAAGCGAAAAAAGACTAAGTTGGTAGTCGATGGGCTTTTCCCATCACCTTCAATACACGCATTTACCGAGGATATTCATGATCGAACAAGCCACACGCACCCTCAATGTAGGTGTCATTGGCGGCGGGCTTGCAGGCCTAGCGGCAGCATGCACTTTAGCCGCTCGTGGGCACCGCGTGACGTTGCTGGAGAAGAACGAATGGGTGGGTGGTAAAGCCGCTGTTCATCGGGACAATGGATTCCGATTTGACATGGGGCCAACCATTCTGACTCTGCCTTCCGTGCTGCATCGAATCTTCAAGGAATCGGGCAGGAAGCTAGAGGACTACATGGACCTTGTTGCTTTAGATCCTCAATGGAGATGCTTTTTTGAAGATGGCGGCGTGCTCGATTTGGTGGCCGATGTTGCCAAGATGAAAGCGAACTTAGAACGCTTTTCCTCCAAGCCCAATGTGGGTGCAGGGTATGAGCGATTCATGAACATTTCGAAACGGCTCCACGAGGTTTCGAATAAGTTCTTTTTTTGGCGAAGCGTTGGTGGCATTGCCGACACGATGGAAGTGGGTGGGGCTTTTTCCGCGACCGTTTTGAAGGATGTATTAAGTCTGAGAATGGGACGCTCGGTGGCTGGCTTGGTCCGCTCGTGTGTACCCGATGAGCGAGCTGCTCAAATGATCGACCACTTTACACAGTACGTGGGGTCGTCTCCTGAAGCATCCCCGGCTGTCCTTTGCGGGATTGCTCACATGCAAACCGAAGAAGGTGTTTGGTATCCCATGGGCGGAACGCGGGCAGTGCCAGAAGCTCTTGCGAAGCTCGCTGTCGAGCTTGGGGTGGAGATCAAAACGCAAGCCGATGTGGAGTCGATCGATTCCGACGGCAAGGCGGTTCGAGGAGTGACCACGACAGATGGGCAACGTTACCAATTCGATGCCGTCGTTTCGAATTGCGATGCGGTTCGAACTCACCGAGAACTTCTTCGCGGTACGACAAGTGAGAAGCAATTTGAGAAGCGACGCAAGTACGAGCCTGCTTGTTCCGGTGTCGTTTTGTATCTGGGTCTTAAAGAAAAGTATGATCATCTCCTTCATCATAACTTTGTGTTCTCCAAAGACCCGCATGAAGAATTTGATTACATCTATCGTCAAGGCAAGCCGGCTCCGGACCCAACAGCCTACGTGTGCGCCCCTGCATGCACGGAGCCAGGAGTTGCACCGCCGGGTGGCGAGGCGCTATACATCTTGGTGCACACGCCCTACTTACGACCCAATCATGATTGGTCCAAAATGTTGCCCGAGTACCGGGAAGTTATTTTGGACAAGCTGGAACGAACTGCCGGTATGAAGGGCATTCGCGAACGAATTGTTTCTGAAAGCTCGCTCACTCCCGAAGGAATTCACAAGCGATATCGCGTCTTGAACGGGGCCATCTATGGGCTGGCAAGTCACGGCCGTTTTTTGGGTGCCTTTAAACCCGCAAACCGATCGCGCGACATGAAGGGACTGTATCTTGCGGGTGGTGCGGCTCACCCTGGCCCCGGCATGCCGATGGTCATGATGAGTGGTTGGATTGCGGGTGACACTTTGGATAACGACATCCAAAGTGGCAAGCTTGGCAAGGTGACTGTCTAGTACTAGCCACCAATATGGAATTCAAGATTC
>CAITIF010000416.1 GCA_903892365.1 uncultured Pirellula sp.
AGCGTGCTGACACTTGGACTCGGATGTCGTATGCAGGTCCGAACCAACCGGTATCGCCGATCGATAATCCTTACCAGATGTTTGACAAGCTTTATGGCCAAACGAAGAACCGCGAACTGTTGGCGAGTGTGCTGGATGATTTGACAGCGGACTTCAAGAAGGTTGAGCAACTGATTAGCGTCGAAGACCGACGCATGCTCCAGGATCACGTCGACATGGTTCGTGAACTGGAGAAGGAGCTTCAGGCAGAGTTGACGATCGCCAGCAAACAAAAAGACATGGGGCATGCAGTTCCGCAACTGCCTGCGAATGTGGAAGAGCAGAACAATAACATTCCACAAATTACGAAGATGCAGATGGATATGCTGGTCAGTAGCTTCGTTGCGGATTTTGCTCGGGTTGCGACCTTCCAAATCACCAATTCCGTGGGTGAGCCAAAAATGAGATGGTTGGAAATCGAGGAGGGGCATCATGAACTTTCGCATGAACCCGACTCGAACGAAGCAGCCTATGAAAAACTGATCAAGATCAACACTTGGTATTGTGAACAACTGGCGTATTTGACCAAGCGACTCGCTGAAACTCCGGAGCCAGATGGAAACGGGTCGCTGCTGGATAACACGACCTTGGTTTGGACGAATGAGCTCGGGAAGGGCAATTCACATACTCGGGATAATATTCCTTTCGTTCTAGTGGGCGAAGGCCTTGGGTTTGAAATGGGGCGGGCGCTGCATTGCGGGAATGTACCTCACAATCGACTCTTGATGAACTTCAGTGAATCGATGGGGATTCCAGTCAAGTCTTTCGGCAATCCTGAATATTGCGGAGCGGGCCCACTGACAGGCCTCCATAGTTAAATCAGGCTAGGCGTTTTGCGATGATAGAATTGAAAAAACCTTGTGGATTGTTGCAAGGTTCATGGCTTTGCAGTTCCAAGACTTTGGAGATAGTTATGGCGTTGGTTCGGATTGGTGGGCTCCCTTATTTGAAATCGGTTAGCCTCTCCTTGGCATTGGTATTCAATGCCATCTTGGTGCCGTACGGCATTGCTGAAGACTCATTAGAGATTGGGTCACCCGCACCTGCGCTTGATATCGAACATTGGGTCCAGAATGGCAATGGAAAGTTCTCCAAAGTCACTTCGTTCCAGAAGGACAAAGTGTACGTTGTCGAATTCTGGGCGACTTGGTGCGGCCCCTGTGTTCAGAGCATGCCCCATTTGGCGGCATTGCAAAAGAAATACGCAGACAAAGGTCTTCAGATTGTCAGTATCAGCAACGAATCCTTGGAGGATGTGAAAGCATTCCTAGATAGATCGATCCAAGATCTCGATGGGGCAGAGGTGTCTGTTGCTGAAGTCACCAAAGCCTACTGTCTAACGACAGATCCGGATGGGTCATGCGATAAAGACTACATGCTTGCGGCCAAGCGAGACGGGATTCCATGCGCGTTCTTGGTGGGCAAGGACTCCAAGATTGAATGGATCGGGCATCCCATGGAAATGGAACCTGTTCTTGATGCGATTCTGGAAGGGAAGTGGGATCGTGAAGAGTACATCGCCGAGCAAAAATTAATTGCGGAAGTTCAAGCGACCATCGGTGGACTCGCTCGCAGCAAAAAGTATGCGGAGGCTGCAAAAGCGATCGATGGATTTTTGGACAGGGTTACTGACAAGCGGCTCCAGTTTGGGCTGCTTAAGTCCAAAATTGATCTCCAGATTTTGGCCAAGGCCGATGAGTCGGCATTGTTGGAATCCTACAAGACTCTCTTTGCAAGTTGTGAATCGGAGCCTTTGTTCGTCCAGGATGTGGCTTGGACTGCATTCGAAAAATTCTCCGAGCAGAAGTTGAAGGATAAGCAGATCTTAGAGCTTTCGATTTCTGCGGTTGAGAAGGTCATTCCTGTGGTTGAGGGTGGTGACAAAGCGAACTTGTTTGACACGGTAGCTCGTTTGAACCACGCGATCGGGAAGAAAGAAGCTGCGTTGCAAGCACAATTGCAAGCCGTTAAGTTCTCGGATGGCAGCGACGAAGGTGGGTTCCAGCAGTTCTTGGACCAGCTTCAGACGGAAATTCAGGGTGATGGCAAGGAACCCAAGTTGCCATGAGCCGGACGTTACCTATCGCGGTATTGATCTCTGGCGGCGGCACAACGCTGCGTAATCTGATTCAGAAGCAATCCGAGAATCAGATCGATGTCGATTTTCGGTTAGTGGTAAGCTCGCGATCGGATGCAGCAGGGTTGCAAATTGCAGCGTCGTCTTCGATCCCAACAACAGTCGTTCGCAAGTTATCCTCGGAAAGTGGCCAGGAACATTCAGCCAGAGTGTTTGATCCAATCCGAGCGTTGGGTGTCCAGTACGTGATCATGGGTGGTTACCTACAGCATGTGCTGATCCCAGACGACTTTGAGAATCGAGTGATCAACATCCATCCATCGCTGATACCAGCCTTTTGCGGCAAGGGAATGTACGGACTCAAGGTCCATCAGGCTGCGATTGATTTTGGGGTGCGAGTGTCCGGTTGCACGGTTCATTTTGTGGACAATCAGTACGATCACGGGCCTATCATTCTTCAGAAAACTTGCGAAGTCCTGAAAGAGGACACCGCCGAATCGCTGCAGCAACGAGTGTTTGCATTGGAATGCGAGGCTCTGCCCGAAGCGATTCGTCAACTAGGATAGGCCATGGTTTCCGCTGACTTGAAATGGTGTTCCTTACTAAAAACAGGCGCTAAGTGTAATGGGCATGATCAGGCCGGTAT
>CAITIF010000417.1 GCA_903892365.1 uncultured Pirellula sp.
CGTCGACATGGTGAAGTCCACTGGTATCGCCAATTGCTGAACCAAAAGGACGAAAAGGTTCAAGACGGGATTCTGGTGACTCTTGTTTCGCGCCGCGTCCCGCTGCCAACCAAGAAGACCAGAACCTTTGCTCCTAGCTCCCAAGAAACTCTCTCCCCGGATTGCCTGACCCAGTCAATCGAAGTCGTCGAGGTGTTTTAGCTTCGAAATCAAAAATGCCGATGTTCGCTTTGGTTCAGAATGAACAATACAGGCTAGCATCGACCCCATAAAGGGACTAAGCTAGCGTTTATGCAACACCTAGATCATTTGAAGAATCTCGTCATCATGGCCTCGGCAGATGGGGCTTTATCGGAAAGCGAAATTTCGCTTTTGGTGGATCGCTGCAGCGAGATGGGCCTCCACGAATCGGACCTGGGCAAGGCCGTTGCTTACGCATTAAGCGATGAAGCGGCCCTGAAGCTTCCCACAGTCAAGGAAGAGCAAATAGCCATGATGTCCGATTTGATTCGAATCATGGCGGCCGATGGAAAGCTGAGCGAAGTAGAGAAACGCCTGTTTGCTCTCGCGGCTGCGAAGATGGGGCTCGAACGCGACGAAATCGACGGACTCATTGACCGTCTTGTGGGCAAACACAAAAGCTAACTGGTCTTTGTGGACAGCACCAACGCGAACCAAGGCAATCGAAAATTTCGCTGGGCCGTCGTCGGCGGCGGCATGTTGGGGCTTGGCGTCGCCCGGAAGCTCTTAGAACGTGGTGAAAATGTCACTTTATTCGACTCAGGAGACTCGATTGGCGGACTGACTTCTGCCTGGAAAATCGGGGACGTAACCTGGGATCGGTTTTACCACGTGACTCCTTTGAGCGATGTGCATTTGCGCCGCCTTCTGCGAGAACTGGACCTAGATAAAGAGATAGAGTGGGTGCAAACCAAAACCGGTTTCTACTCTGCCGGCAAGCTCCACTCCCTCTCAAGCTCGATCGAGCTTCTGAAGTTTCCCATCCTGAACCTCTACCAGAAGCTTAGGCTTGGAGGAACGATCTTCTTCGGTTCAAAACTGAAGAATTGGAAAAAGCTAGAACGGATCTCAGTTGAAAAGTGGCTGATTCAATGGAGCGGTAAGTCCACTTACGAGAAAATCTGGAAGCCGTTGCTCCAGTGCAAATTAGGTGATGCATACCAACGAACCAATGCAGCTTTTATTTGGGCTTATATCCAGCGAATGTACGCAGCCCGCCGAAGCGGAATGAAGCGAGAATTGTTTGGCTACGTCCAGGGTGGCTACGACCGGGTGCTTCATCGATTGGCGATGTTCCTGGCCGAAAAAGGCCTCGCATTCCGCAGTAAGTCGACAGTCCACCGCGTATCACGAGACGAGTCTAAGAATTCATGGACTTTCGAATTCCAGAATGAAAACGGCCGGGACTCAGAACAGTTTGATCGCGTGGTGATGACTCTACCCTCGCCGACCATTTTGAAAACGGTCCATGGTCTTTCCGACAAGGAGCAGTTGCGTCTTGCGGCAACCGACTACTTGGGGGTCGTATGCACGTCCTTGTTGCTCGACCGACCGCTTGGCGGCTATTACGTCACGAATATCACGGACCCAGGAATTCCGATCACGGGTGTCATCGAAATGGGTTCCATTTTGAAGCCAGAGCATCTGGGTGGGAATTATTTGGTCTATCTGCCAAAGTATGTGGATTCGCGCGACCCGGCCTTGGAAGAATCGACCGAACTGACTCATGCACGATGTATTGCGACGTTAAGTTCAATGTACCCGTCCTTCCAGCCACAGCAGGTGCGTGCGATTCAAACTGCGAAAGCTCGATATGTCATGGCGATTCCTACACTGCATTATTCGGAGAATCGCTGCCCGGTCGTTTCCTCTATGCCCGGCCTTTACCTGCTCAATTCAGCTCGAATTGTCGATGGCACTTTGAATGTCAATGAAGTGCTGCGATTGGTAGAGACTGAGTTTGACGAAACGATTTGGCCAAACCATCAAGCTGGCTAGCGATCTTTCGATAGCCAGTTACTGAGATTCCCGGGCGATCGAATAGGCACCAAGCAACAACTGCCTTATCGTCTTGCAATTTAGTACTCGGAGTTCGACATGCGACATCCTGAGCGATTTCAATAGGTCGTTTGCTCCACCATTTTTGCGACAAACCGTCTCGAAGATGCAAGCGATCAGCGGTGGCTCATGACTCGGCGATGATGAGTGCCAAGGGTGAAGCCAGGTTTCATAATGGCTTCCCCCTTAAAAAAGCCTCGAACGAACTCGCTAAACGAATCCGCGATTTTAAGATCGAGCGAATCGTCCAAACATGCAAAATTCGGTGTACTCTTTACCGGGTCTAATACGTCATCGAATTGAAAGACCTCGCCAAAGTGCGTTTCGGAAAGAGACAACCAGATCGGTTGGTTCGCCTGATTGAATGCAATCGGCAACAGCGAGGAACTGTCAGGCAAACGGGTCACCTTGCGAGCTGACAGCAACGCCGCCAAAGAGAAATCGCCTCGCGACAGGTAGCAAAAAGCTCGCACCTTGGGAGGGATTTTCGTAAAGGCTTTAATCTCTGCGAGTGCTTTCAAAAGTTGTAACTGGTCTTTGCTTGGTTTGGGGATCATCCACTCCGTTTCAACAGGCTCTGGTTCCCCCCATGCAGAATCGGCTATCCATCGAGGGTAGCGATAGGAGCTTGGTCGAGTTCGCCCACCATTTACTCGAAGCAAAAATCGCTTGTAATCTTCCGGAAGCGTCAATTGGCACCGAGTAATCCACTGCTCGAGTTCCTGTTCCGACGGAAGCACTTTGCAGTCGATGAATTCGACCCCGTTAAAACTAGCTTTGCGCGGTGCCACATATACCTCGAGGATTTGGAAACTTGGGCCCAAGTCATTTCGATGGATCCGTGGATACGAATCGCATTTTGACTTCCGGACAACAAGCCTGACTTGCCGCTAACGCACGAAGATTAGAACGAATAATCCAAGCGAACGCTCAAACTTGTTTCGGTGAAACGACGCGACAAAACGAAAATAGCCAGCAAAACAGCTGGCTATTCAAGCGGAGGACAAGGGATTCGAACCCTCAACCGGTTTCCCGGCGCCTGATTTCGAATCAGGTTCCTAACCATTCGGCTATCCTCCAGAGCACTTAATCTACACCAGACAACCCTGGTTTATCAAGCCTGCTTTTGCCATGAACGGCGATACCCAGGCTTTCGCAAGTCGAACGAGGGATCTTCGAAATGTGAAAGTTTACCGGTCGCGAGGGTTCTTTTGACTGAAGTGTCTCTGACGATTGATCCGATTACACCAAAACTGCGGGCTATACATTCCATCAAGCCTGAATTCTGCCAAAGGGAATCGGACTGTGAAACTACGAAGAACACGAAGTCAAAAACGTCTCTTGCTAGCTATTGCCTGTGGCATGACTAGTACGACATGGTTCTCTAGCCATGTGCTTGGGCAGGCATCCGCCCCGAACACCAATCAGTCCTTTCAGTTGCCGGCAGCCAGCGGAGCTGTGAATCAGTCGAGCCAAACCATACCGGCTCCGAATGGGAACGTAGAAGCTCGATTGCAGGTTTATGACGTTCCGCTCGAACGAGTTGGCGAAGTGGGTGCACGGCTCCAAGTACTTTTCGGAGCAGATAAGCGCGTTCGTATCACCAACGAACCCAATTCCGGTCGGTTGATGGTCTTGGCCCCGGAGCCAACTCAGCGACAGATTGCGCTAGCCGTCGAAGAGGTTCGGAAACAGTTTGGTAGCCTTGCGATGGATCAGAACGGAAACGTTGTTCCATCCAGAATTATGCAAAATCAGTACAAATTGCAGAGGGCTACTTGGCGAGAATTAGAAGACGCGGTGGGGCGGTTAGCAGGCCCTCGACTTACCATTACAACGCTCAATAACGGCGAGCTAGCTCAGTTGAAGCTGGTAGGCAAAGACACTGTCCAAGAAGTGATGCTTGTGGATCGTCGTAATGACGAAGTGCGTCTGCAAGGCACTCCCACCAATGTCATGGCCTGGACTCAAGTGGTTACAGCCATCGACGTGGGCCAAGCGGACGCCAATCGACCGACTCAGATTGTTCCAATCACTCCAGCTAGCCCGGAGCGAATCGAGCGAGCCCTAAAGCTAGTCAAAATGGCCACGTATCAAAAGCCGGCCGAAGGGGATGAAGCAACGGGTGCGGCGAGGATTCCTGTTGCCGGCGGCGACAACGACAAAGCTGCTGCTATCGGTTCACCTGATGCACTCAC
>CAITIF010000418.1 GCA_903892365.1 uncultured Pirellula sp.
CCGGAGGCGCCCCAATAGTTGGTGCACTCGAGGACGTACCATCTCCGCCAACACTGCCACTAGATCCGGAGGCACCTGTTGATCCTGTTGCACCCGTTGATCCTGTTGCACCGGCCGCGCCCGCTCCTCCCGCGCCTCCGCCAGCACCAGTTTCACCTCCCGGTAAGTAAAAACGTCTCAGGTCTTCTTTTGTTGGCAATCGAATCAACTACTGGCTCTTTATGTCTATAAAACTTTCACATATTCGCTGGGCTCTCATCGCTTGGCTTGCTCTAGGTTTAAATCTAGCGAGTCGAGCTCAAGAGCAAACACCTAACCAAGTGGCGCAAGCGAAGTTCACTGGTGATTTGCAAAAGCAACTCCGTAATGGTCGCCGCTTAGCGATTGTCATAGGTATCGATGGGTATAAGCGTGATCCCCTCAAGTGCTGTGTGAACGATGCGCAGTTGCTAGCTGCCACACTTCGAGATCGTTGTGGCTTCGATCCTGATGGTATCTTGGAAATGACCGACCAGCAAACGAACCCTAGGCTGATTCCTACGCTTCACAATCTTCGCACTCAGATTCAACAATTCCTGTCTGAAGCTACGGCGAAAGACACAGTCCTGGTGAGTTTTTCAGGTCACGGAGGGCTGAACGCGGAAAGATACGGCAACAGTCAAAGAAGACTTGGGTTTGTCTGTCCTTTAGACTTCGACGACACCCGAAGCAAAGAAACCTGTTTGGCAATCGATGAGCTGCGTTCGATGTTGCAAAAATGTTCGGCGGCCCAAAAATTGCTTGTCCTCGATTCATGTCATTCCGGCGGTGTGGGAGGGGAACCGGGCTTCACCATCCAGGACAATGTGGATCAAGCTTTCCAAAAAGCCCAAGGTCTGATCACGTTCTCTGCTTGTCGCCGTGAAGAGGTTTCGAGCGAAGATCGTGAGGTCGGGCATGGAATATTCACGCTGAGTTTGGTTCAAGGCCTGGAGGGGTTAGCTGACTTTGATCAAAACAAAATCGTCGATAGTGATGAACTATATCGACATGTTTTGTCGCAAGTTCCCGTATTGGTTAACGAGTTGTTTCCTGGCAGAAACCAAACGCCTATTCGCGTCATTGGCCAGGATGTGGTGGGAGTTTTTGCCTTAGCACCCGTGTTGCAAAGACCCAAAACGTCAGCTGCATTATCGAGAATGAAGCCGGGCGAAACCACGAAGAATTCGATCGGGATGTCGTTGGTCCTTTTGCCGCGTGGAAGTTATCTCAAGGGTTCACCCAAATCTGAGTACAAAAGACGTGAGGACGAGGTTTATCGAGTCGTCGTGTTACAAAGACGTATTCTGATGGGAGTACATGAAGTAACTCAAGCTGAATTCCAGACGGTGATGGGAATGAATCCGAGCCACTTCTCTCCGGAGGGGGAAGGTGCTGATACCCTAGGCACATTGAAATCGACTCGCTTCCCAGTAGAGCAAGTTTCGTGGACCGATGCTGCAGAATTTTGTAAACGGCTTAGCGAAATGCCAGATGAAATGTCAGCAAATCGCGTGTATCGTCTACCAACCGAATCCGAATGGGAGTTTGCTTGTCGGGCAGGCAGCGTCGAAGCATTTTCGACTGGCCAAATAATCGATGGAACGCAAGCCAACATTCGATCCGATCTGCCTTACTGGTACGCAAGTCGCAGTCCAGCGCTTGATAGAACCCAGACCGTCGGCCGATTTTCACCAAACTCGTTTGGCCTTCATGATATGCATGGAAATGTCGCCGAATGGTGCGATGACTATTACGACTCGAGGCCAGACGGACTTATCCTGGGAACGCGAGGTCTTCCTTCTGAGGAGGGCGATCCAGTCGATCTGCTCCAACAAATACACGAAGTGCTGAGTGCACCGATCTCGGCCAATTTCACCTCGCAAGACAAAGCCAATTTATGGGACGACGCTAGGAATCCAACTGGTCCTAGAAGCGGAACGCATCGTGTCATACGTGGTGGATCCTATATTTCAGATGTCGCGCAATGCCGTTCGGCTGCCCGGAAGGCCCAGACCGCAGACTACACACATAAAGCCCTTGGTTTTCGCGTCATTTGCGAGCTCGCAAACTTAGCCAGATGACACGGTTTATCTCCTCTGCTCATTCTCGAACATTTCCCATGTTTAGTCGTTCGCTGTAGAGAACGACGTTTTCTTCAAGTAAAGGTACATACGCAATGAAATTGAGTTTTTCCACTGCCCTCTGGGGATCGATGTTGGCTTGTATTCTCTCCGGCAATGGGATTTTTGCCCAAGATGATACGAATGAAAAAAAACAGGAGTACAGATATACCTTCGAGGGCGAAGATCTC
>CAITIF010000419.1 GCA_903892365.1 uncultured Pirellula sp.
CAGTCGCTTCTCTTCATGCCGAAGAAGCCCAGAAAATCGAATTTCATGGACTGAGACAGGCCGACCCAAATCTTCGATGTTGATTTCGAGAACCTGCTCATGGTTTGCTTCGTCATTCTTTATCGCAAGGGAAGATTTCGTTCCTGCAAAGCCTATCTTTTGAGATATTTCTTGGACTCTGCTCGTAAGATAAGGAATTTCATTTTGCGGAATGAAACCGCCTCGCCTTTGGACGCTCATTCTTGTGTCCGCGAATGCTTCCAACAGCATATTGGATTCAGTCTCTGGTACCCCGGTGACTACAACCTTCGATAGTCGATATTTTTGGCCTTCGTCAATGACCAATTTCAACCGAGGAATCGCTTCGATCCCAGTAGCATGAACTTTTGCATCCAAATACCCCAAGTTCTGATATCCAAACAAAATTTTGGATTCCATCAGAACACGCTGTTCCTGTGCGTCTTCGCACTCGAGCAGTTCGCTTGCCAGTCCGACGTCGGACGCCAAGGCACGACGAATATCGTTCGTCGAAACGAACACATTGCCTTCGATCTCAAATGTATCCGGCGAAAGAACTTCAGCCCCGAATAAACTGCACACCAAGAAACAGGCCAACAGGAGCGACGCAAAACAATCTCGAAGCACAACCATGGCCGATACCTTCCACTGCACTGATTTCAACCAGAAAAGCTAACCCTCCTAGTTTCTGGCTTTTCGAGGGATCACGTCAAGATGATTCCTTACGCATCGTTTCGAGGATGCCCGAAGAATGCTAGCGTGCCGACTTTCGAGCTTCTTTGGTGGCTGCTTCGATGGCTTTGCGGCAGTTCGGATTATCCGCTTGGCCAGTGACTTCGTAGAGAAATCGACTGGGATAGGTTGGACGTGGCTTGCCCCATTTGAACCGGGACATGGGAAGCGTCATCGAAAGTTCATCTTGAGCCCGTGTCACTCCCACATAACACAGTCGTCGTTCTTCATCGACACCTTCCGAACTGTCTGCAAGTGAGCGACGATGGGGCAGCACTCCTTCTTCCATACCAACCATGTAGACGAAGGGGAATTCCAAGCCTTTGGCGCTGTGATAGGTCATCAAGGAAATGGCACTGCGTTGCATTTGCTTTTCTTTGGGCGAGCCAAATTCGCGGCCGGCCAAAGTGACTTTGGAAAGAAAATCCCCAAGTTCTGGAACCTCCGTCTCCTGCTCGTATTCCGCAACAGCATTGATGACTTCCTCGAGCGTACCAATTCGATTTTCGGCTTCTTCTGCGTCAGGATACAGACGTTGAATCTCGGCTCGATATTTTAGCGTTTCGATGAGCTGACGAGTCACTTGCATCAAGCTTCCGACACCACCGAGCGAATAGGATTCGTTCTCGGTCGATTCATTCTCGTTCGATTCCGAGAACACCTCCTCCGGTTCAGCGGCTTGTTCGAAGAGCGAGCCTGTCGATTCTTCTTCGGTTGGACTGGGTTTTGCCCCTTGAAACTTGGCGGAAAATTCGTGAAACAACGCTCGAAGTTTAGCGACCCCTTGCTGCGCGGCGGACGGAAGAGCTCGGACAAAGCTCGCATCCTGCATCACTTTCCAGACGCTTGTCCCTGTGGAAACGGCTTTGTTTAACAGCTTGTCGACGCTGGATGCCCCCATGCCCCTCGGCGGAACGTTGATCACACGAAGCAAGGAGAGTTCGTCGTCAGGCGAATCGATCCATTTGAGATAAGCCAAGATGTCGCGAACTTCTTTTCGATCGAAAAAGGACTGGCTTCCCGTGATGACGTACGGAAGCTTGCAACGCCGAAGCTCCATTTCAAACGGTCGCGGCTGTTCATTCGTGCGGAACAGAATGGCAAAATCACCAGGCTGAGTCGACGGATCCTGACGCAAGCGTTCTGCAATCTCTTCAACCACCCCTTTGGCCTCTTCCACTTCGCCGGGAAACTGAAGGATCCTGGGTTGTGCACCGTTGGGTCGAGCCGCGCGCAGAACTTTGTCATGGCGTTGTGTATTGAATGCAATCAGCCGGTTCGCCATTTGCAAGATCGCATCGGTGGAACGGTAGTTGTCTTCGAGCCGAACGACTCGAGCTTCTTTCCAGTCGGTCTTGAAGTTGAGAATGTGCTTCACTTCCGCACCACGCCAACCATAGATCGACTGGTCGTCATCACCCACAACGCACAGGTTGCGGTGGTCGATGGCAAGGGCTCGAATAATCCGATACTGAGTCCCATTCGTGTCCTGGTACTCGTCCACCAAGACGTGGTCGTAACGTCCTGATTCCAGTTTTCGTACCTCTTCGTGTTCGGTCAGCAGTTGTTCGGCGCAAACCAGCAAATCGTCAAAGTC
>CAITIF010000420.1 GCA_903892365.1 uncultured Pirellula sp.
CATCCAGGTATGAAGATGTGAACGAATTTTTTGATTCGCACTTCGTGTCCAACTACTGCCCGTTGGTCTTTATGGATGCGGGGGCTCGCAACATTACCCCGGACAAGCTTCCGGTGGCGGAATCGCAACCTCTGGACGCATTGTGCGATGCGCATTTGAAAGCGTGTTTGTTGCTGGTACAACCGGAATACGCAGTCGGGGTCGGTGCTTACGCAGAAGATTGCTTGAAACGTGTTTGCAAGCTCGATAAGAAATTGGGAGCCATCGCAATTAGTAGGATTTTGCATCCCAGCCCTGCATCCCCAGCTGCTAATCGCGGTTGGGCGGGACAAGCCACCAAGCAGCTTGAAGCGGCCGGTGTTTGGTAGACGCAGTCCATCTTCGGCCGTTTTGAATTGCGTTGAGTCAAACGCATGAATTCGCTGACGGCGATCGCTCAGCGTTTCCCTTGCTCAATGCGTCCTCTGGCAGAACCAGAGGACGTTTTGTGATTGATCGCGCAAGCAGTGCGATGCCTTGCAGCATTCAGCGTTAGCTGCAGCCTAAGCTGTTGCCGCAATTGTGGCACAGGTAGCAATTTCCATTGCGAACGGTGATGGAGCCACAGCTGTCACAGCTCGGAGCATCGCTTTGGAAGCCGGCAAATTGACCATCGCGAGACTCTGGTTTCGCAGCTGCCGTCAGGTTCGCCTTGCCAGTCAAATCACCCAGGCCAACAAACCGTGCCTTGGTGTAGTCACCGCTGGAGGCTACATCGGCACCATTTCCGTTTACCGGAGCTGAAGTGAGATTGCTTTTCGGCTTGGCTGTTACAGCGACCGGAGTCAAAGGCTGTCCAAGCATATCCGACTTAGCTTTCTGTTCTTCGCGGTAGCTATCCAAGAAGGTTAAGCCGAGCCAGCGGAAAATGTAATCCACCAAACTCTTGGCGATTCGGATGTCAGGGTTGGTAGTATGCCCCATGGGTTCGAACCGAGTGTGGCTGAATTTGCTGACAAGGACTTCCAACGGAACACCATACTGCAGCGAGATGGAGGTTGCGGTACCAAAGCTGTCCATCAGACCGCCGATGGTGCTTCCTTCTTTGGCCATCGTAATGAAGACTTCGCCCGGTCGTCCGTCAGGGTACAGGCCAACACTGATGTACCCCTCGTGACCACTGATGCTGAACTTGTGAGTTACCGAATTGCGAGTATCAGGCAGCCGTTCTCGACGTGGCTTGTAGACGATCTTTTCGACGACAGCGGCGGCCGCTGCATCTTCGGCCTTCTTGGTTTCGCTCTTGGTCGACAGAGGTTGGCTTTGCTTGGATCCATCGCGATAAATGGCGATGGCTTTCAAACCAAGTTCCCAACCCCAGAAGTACGCCTGGGCGATATCATCCACCGTACTATCGGTTGGCATGTTGACCGTCTTGCTGATGGCTCCCGACAAGAATGGTTGAGCGGCCGCCATCATCTCGACGTGCGCCTGCCAGCGAATGCTTCGAGTTCCGTTGGCAGGTGTGAATGCACAATCAAAGACCGGTAGGTGTTCGTCCTTCAGTTGTGGTGCACCTTCGATGGTGTCCTTTTCGCTGATGAACTTTTCGATCGCAACGATTTGCTCTTCGTTGTAACCGAGAGTTCGAAGGCCAAGAGAAACAGACCGATTGAGAATCTTGAGCATCCCGCCACCCGCAAGTTGCTTGTACTTCACG
Organism: uncultured Pirellula sp.; assembly: GCA_903892365.1. GTDB lineage: Bacteria > Planctomycetota > Planctomycetia > Pirellulales > Pirellulaceae > JBKCUI01. The sequence goes on from CAITIF010000420.1 coordinate 1,700, forward strand.
AGTGCAATATCCGGCTCAACCCCTGTCGTATCGCAATCCATCATGAAACTGATGGTGCCCGTCGGTGCAAGGACGGTCGCTTGCGCATTACGGAAGCCATTTCGATTCCCCAATTCCAATACCTTGTCCCAGATGTTACGAGCGGCATCCTTCAGGTAAGAAGGACCGCTTGGATCGATCTGCTCGACGGCATTGCGATGCATTTGCATGACGCGAAGCATCGGTTCTGCGTTATCTGGATACTCCGCAAATGGACCAACCACACCCGCGATTTCCGCACTGGCCAAGTTGGCAGCGCCGTGAAGCAAGGCTGTGATCGCCCCGCACATCGAATGGCCAGCCGGTGAATCATAAGGTGCTCCGCTGGTCATGATCAGGGAGCCAATATTGGAGTAGCCCAAACCAAGCGGTCGGAACAAATGGCTGTTGTGAGCGATGCGATCGGTTGGATAGCTCGCATGATCGACCAATATCTCTTGAGCGATGAAGAACAATCGGCACGTTGCGGTGAAACCTTCTGCATCAAACGATCCATCTTCGCGTCGGTACTTCATCAAGTTAATCGAAGAAAGATTGCAAGCCGTGTTGTCCAAGAACATGTACTCGGAGCATGGGTTGCTTGCATTGATCCGGCCACTATTGGGGCAGGTGTGCCACTTGTTAATGGTCGTGTCGTACTGAACACCCGGGTCGCCACAGTGCCAGGCGCATTCAGACATGCGACGCAGGATTTCCTTGGCTTGGTAAGTAGGAGACTCTTGTTCGCACTTGTCGCTGACCCAACGTGTCTTCCATGTCTTGTTCTCAGCAACCGCATTCATGAATTCATCGGTCACTCGAACGGAAAGGTTCGCGTTCTGGAACATCACGGACGAGTAGGCCTCTCCGTTAAAGTTCGACTCGTAGCCTTCGCGAATCAACGCGTGCGCCTTTTGCTCTTCCTTCCACTTGCACTCGATAAACTCCATAATATCTGGGTGCCAAACCTTCAGCGATTGCATCTTTGCAGCGCGGCGTGTCTTGCCACCCGACTTCACCACAGCCGCAATTTGGTCGTACACTCGCATGAAAGAAAGCGGGCCGCTGGGCTTGCCGCCTCCGGAGAGCTTTTCTCGGCTGCTTCGAATCGTCGACAAGTCCGTTCCCGTTCCCGAACCAAATTTGAAGAGCATAGCTTCGCTGGTCGCGAGACGCATGATGTCTTCCATGTTGTCATCCACGCTTTGGATGAAGCAAGCAGACCCCTGAGGATATTCGTAGGGATTTTCAGGTTGTTCGACTTGGCCCGATTCCACGTTGTAGTGCCAATTGCACTTCGTTCCAGTTACATTGTATTGCTGGTAGAGTCCAACATTAAACCACACGGGCGAGTTGAAGGCGCCGTGCTGGTGCAAGCACAACCAGCTCAAGTCACGGTAAAATCGCTCAGCATCTTCAGACGTGTCAAAATATCCATCCGCCATACCCCAATCGGTGATGGTGCGAGTCACACGGTGGATCAACTGCCGAACCGAACGCTCTCTTTCCTCCAGGTTCGTTGGATCACCGTAAAAGTACTTGCTCACCACTACGTTCGTAGCAAGTTGGCTCCAGTCAGCTGGGATCTCGCAATTGGTTTGCTCAAAAAGTACCTTTCCATTCTCGTCCTTGATCGCTGCACTGCGTGTCTCCCATTTGACGGTGTCAAACGGGTCCATCACGTCAGTAGGGCAAAATCGACTTTCGATTTTGAGTCCATTTCGGTTGCCACGTACCTCGTGAGTGGTTCGTGACTTGGCTCGGTGCTCGCGTCCCATTTCTACTGTTGCCATTGGTTCCGTCGACTCCCTCGTGAATGTCCAAATTGATGGTGAAAGGCATGCAGCTACGTGGTTCCGCGACCTGGTTAGCTGCCTTGCTACTGACTGTAGATAAAATTCCGTTGCGACCGGGGGTTTCGTACCCTATGGTAAGCTTCCGACGCGCATGCAGACGACTCGATCACCCGGTCGGAACGGTGATTTTGTCGTCAGCTCCAAATCGGCTAGCGACCACTATAGGTAGTATAGTAGCTATTTGCTTGCACAACATGTTGCGTCATTTGGGAGCAGTGTACCGAATCTTGCGTGCGTGTCAAATTTTCCTTTGCGGTTCGCGCAACCTCTTATGGAGACTCGCTTTGGAACCAAGGGCGGAAAAGACGACATGGGCAAAGCTCTGGGGGTAAGCATCGCTAAACCGCCATCGCTGTTAGGGTTAAGAAAATGTGAATCAGTAGGGTGACACGTTAGGTCACTATTTGAAAATTCCAAAAACTTTTTTATGTGGAGTACCTCATGCTTGAATTCATGAATGCCAGTATCGAAGAGGCCCGTTTGGGACTAGCGGAGGGGGGGATTCCCATCGGTTCCGTTTTGGTGATCGATAATGTGATTGTTGGGCGAGGGCATAATCGTCGCATTCAGAATGGAAGTGCCATTTTGCACGCAGAAATGGACTGCATTGAAAACGCAGGCAGACTTTCGGGGGCGGCATATCGAAGCTCCACTTTGTACTCCACCTTGTCTCCCTGCGATATGTGCAGCGGAACAGCTCTCCTTTATGGCATCCCCCGAGTTGTAATTGGCGAAAACAAAACCTTCCAAGGTCCGGAATCCTATCTTCGAACCCGAGGGGTTGAACTTACGATTCTTGATAACCTGGAGTGCGTGGCACTGATGCAAGAGTTCATCAAGCTTCATCCCGAGTTATGGAACGAAGACATTGGGGTGTGATACGAAATGAAAGTTGCTAAGGAATCAAAAGCTTTGGACGGTTCTGTTCTGAAATCGCAATTCGTTTTCTCGCCTTGATTCGAATGTAGGGAGCA
>CAITIF010000421.1 GCA_903892365.1 uncultured Pirellula sp.
AAGTTTGGTGGCGACGTGTCTCACTTGAACCTCCACAAGACATTCTGTATCCCTCATGGTGGTGGCGGGCCTGGTGTAGGGCCCGTTGGTGTGCGAGCTCATTTGGCACCGTTCCTTCCCAAAGATGGCGCCCATCACGGTCGACTCGGACCAGTCGTCAGTTCGGCACCATTCGGCAGCGGTAGCATTCTGCCGATCTCTTGGATGTATATTCGGATGATGGGTGCAGAAGGATTGCGACGCGCAACCCAAGTCGCGATCCTAAACGCCAACTATATCGCGCACCATTTGAAAGCGAATTATAAGATTCTGTACACGGGCAACCATGGCTTGATCGCTCATGAATGCATCTTGGATACTCGCGTCATGAACGATGAGGGGCATGTCTCCGTGGATGATATCGCCAAACGTTTGATCGACTTTGGTTTCCACGCACCTACCATGTCGTTCCCAGTGGCCGGAACATTAATGATCGAGCCTACCGAAAGCGAATCGCTCAGCGAGATCAATCGATTCTGTCGCGCCATGAACCTTATCTTTGCCGAATACGAAAAGGTACGCGATGGGGTTTGGCCAGCGAACGATAACCCTCTTTGCAATGCTCCCCATACGTTGGATTTCGTGCTGGACGAACAAGGCATGCGGAACTACTCGCGTCGCGAAGCGATTTGCCCAGATCCGGATCACGATTATCGAGTCAAGTACTGGCCACCCGTTGGCCGAGTGGACAATGTCTACGGGGACCGAAACCTGGTTTGTTCATGCCCACCCATGGAATCGTACAATTCGACATCAGAGCAAGAGTTGGACATGAGCTTAGGGACTTCGAATTAGCGCGTTGCACGATGTCGCAATAGCGAATCAATTTTTTGGCCCATGCGATCCGTTACAGTCTATATGCCGAATAGTGGGATAGGCTTTCAATCTTTCATTTCTTTATCGACAGTTTGGAAGCCGTCTACAGTACTCTTTTCAAGTTGCTGTCGAGCACGGTCGACAATTCTTGCGAGGGCTTGGCCTTTTAATTGAAACTGCTTTTTGAGTTCCATTTCGGTTTGGTCCGTCCCACAAATCATCTCAAGCAGCAAATCCTCAAACGCTTTCGAGATCCGACATCGAGGCTTGCAGAAGTTTTGTTTCGCGACTACATGACCATGCTCCGGGCAGTAGACTCGAGGAAATGTTACATTGACCCACACGGGCATGTTCTCGAAATCAAGATGACGAATCAATCTAGGCTGCGCAAGGCCACGTGGCGAACCCACTTTCCCGCAGCAAGGACAAGTCAAAATAGCTCCAGGCTTTTTCGTTGCGATGACGACAATGCGTGAATTCTCTAAAATGGTCTCGATCGGTTCGCAAGGAAGTAACAGTTCAGTCAACGGGGCGATGTAAGTCAAAAATCGATTATCAATGGGCATGATATTTCATTTCGATAAAGCAAAAGCGACGTTGCGATTGGGCTTCAACTCGGAAAAACTATATCGCTAGCCCGACCCAATTCAAGGTTTGTGCGTTTGGCGCATGTCAAAACCCAAAAATTTTTTTCTCGATAGTTACCAAAACGTTTACCCTCAAACAACTTATGTCATCAAACGCCATCAATACTTTTTCAGACGGTGCAGGGGCAATCATCCAATTTCTTGTATAACTCCCGAAGACAGGGCAAATACTTCAATTCGTGAACAACTAACGATCCCCATCTGTCTTTCCGAGAACATTGAGTTGCGATTATGACATCTTCAGGCATCCATCGGATAACGAGACTGAAAAGGTTTAAAGTCGTTTTATGGGTCCATCTTGCTATTCTTGTTGCTTTTCAATCGAATCGCGTCGCAGCGGACGAAGGGAAGCGTCCAGCAGGACCATCGAGTTCCGCGAAGCCAATGAGTTTTTCGGCCGACATCCTTGAAAATCAGCAAACCATAACCGTAGATGTAGGAACGCAACTCGTTGGAACGAGCGTGAAGGTAGAAGTGTCGCTCAAAAACACGTTAGATACCGATTTGGACTTAGACTTAAAGCCATCTTGCAATTGCACTGCGCTCTCGACATTGAAGATGCGAGCCGCCAAATCGGAAGCAATCGTGATCCGCACTGAGGTTAAGATTCCCGCGTCGGCCAAGAAGTTTCAATCAAGCATTATGTTTGTCGATCAGCAGCGGACAATTGCGTTCGCGTTGGTGGTTGAAGCCAACGTCATCGATTCTATCTCCATCGAGCCCTCCTCTTTGGTCATTGATCGCTCCGATATTCCCTTCTCGACAACTATTTCAGTTCGACCTTCTGGTTCTAACATAAAAATAATCAAGGTGGTAAGCGAGAGCGAAAGGTTGCGGTTTCTTGAG
>CAITIF010000422.1 GCA_903892365.1 uncultured Pirellula sp.
ACAATCGCAACGAAAATCAAGGACGCAATTCGCTCCAGCTTCACATAGGCCAAGTCTAGTTTCTGAGCTTGATTCATTCGATTTGCCGCAGAGTATATTTGCCGAAGAATAAAAAGAATAAAAGAGTGACTTCGCGATCCGTGCACTTAGGGTGTTCGCTTGGGGAGACCGAGTCTTGGTGCGTCAGTCTATCTCGAATCCTGTTTTTTCGCAGCCGATACTCGGACACCCTTCCAGGGCAGTTACCTGGGAGAACGGAATCGACGGTCTAGAAAATGGAATTTCCGCTTTCCTGGTTGCCTGGGGTCCGTTAATCTGACAACTATTGTTGGCGTTGAAATAGGGATGGTTGCCACCTCAAGCGAAAGAGCTTTATGAAATTCAAGTTTCCGATCGTGATCATTGACGAAGATTTCCGTTCGGGTAATGCGTCAGGACTGGGCATTCGTGCCCTTGCAGAAGCGATCGAGCGGGAGGGCACGGAAGTTGCCGGCGTCACCAATTATGGCGATTTGTCTCAGTTTGCTCAGCAGCAAAGTAGGGCATCGGCATTCATTTTGTCCATCGACGACGAAGAATTTGCCACCGACCAATCCATGAAGGTGGCTCTGGAAAATTTACGAAAGTTTATCGGCGAAATCCGCTTCAAGAATGCGGACATCCCGATCTTCTTGTACGGCGAAACCCGAACCTCGCGTCACATCCCGAACGATATCTTGCGTGAGCTGCACGGCTTCATTCACATGTTCGAAGATACGCCGGAGTTTGTTGCGCGGCATATCCTTCGCGAAGCTCGCGCGTACACCGATGGTTTAGCCCCGCCATTCTTTCGGGCTATGGTTCATTACGCTCAAGATGGTTCTTATTCCTGGCACTGCCCAGGCCACTCGGGCGGCGTCGCGTTTCTCAAGAGCCCTGTAGGCCAAATGTTTCACCAGTTCTTCGGTGAAAATATGTTGCGAGCGGACGTTTGTAACGCCGTGGAAGAGCTCGGACAATTGCTTGACCATACCGGACCGGTAGCAGCCTCGGAACGGAACGCAGCGAGAATCTTCGGTGCAGACCATTGTTTCTTTGTGACCAACGGCACTTCGACTTCCAACAAGATTGTTTGGCACTCTACCGTTGCGAACGGGGACATTGTGGTGGTGGACCGCAATTGCCACAAATCGATTTTGCATTCTATTATTATGACGGGTGCTGTCCCCGTCTTTTTAACTCCGACCCGAAACAATCTTGGAATCATCGGTCCGATTCCAATGGAAGAATTCCTGCCGGAAACCATTCAAAAGAAGATTGATGCGAATGTCTTTGCACGGGAGGCTCAGGCCAAGCACCCAGACCGCAAGCCTCGGATTTTGACCATCACGCAAAGCACGTATGATGGGATCATCTACAACGTGGAATCCTTGCGCAAGATTTTGGACGGGCGCATTGGTACCCTGCACTTCGATGAAGCCTGGCTTCCTCATGCGGCCTTCCACGAATTTTATAAAGACATGCATGCGATCGGGCCAAATCGGCCTGCACCAGACGAGTCGATGATTTTTGCGACGCATTCGACGCACAAGTTGTTGGCAGGTATCTCGCAAGCTTCGCAAATCTTGGTACGCGAACCGGTCAAGAAGAAGCTCGACCGCAACACGTTCAACGAAGCGTACTTGATGCACGTATCCACATCACCTCAGTACGCGATCATCGCATCCTGCGACGTTGCTGCGGCCATGATGGAGCCACCGGGTGGAACCGCTCTGGTCGAGGAATCCATCATGGAGGCGCTCGACTTCCGCAGAGCCATGCGAAAAGTGGACGACGAATGGGGCAGCGACTGGTGGTTTAAAGTCTGGGGCCCCGACCACCTTGCAGAAGAAGGGATCGGCGAACGGGACGATTGGATGCTCAAACCCGATGACAACTGGCACGGATTCGGAAAGCTTGCAACCGGTTTCAACATGCTAGACCCCATCAAGGCCACTGTGATCACCCCTGGCTTGGATGTGAGCGGGCAATTTGCGGAAACAGGGATCCCTGCCTCGATCGTTACCAGATACCTGGTCGAACACGGGGTTATCGTGGAGAAGACAGGACTTTACTCGTTCTTCATCATGTTCACGATCGGTATCACCAAAGGACGCTGGAATACCTTGCTCAGTTCCTTGCAACAGTTCAAGGATGACTACGACAAAAACCAACCCATGTGGAAGATCCTGCCGGAATTCTGCCAGCAGTATCCGAAGTACGAGCGAATTGGGCTGCGTGACTTGTGCAAGCAAATTCACGACACATACAAGAAGCATGATGTTGCCCGGGTGACAACCGAAATGTATCTGTCCCCCATGCAGCCAGCCATGAAGCCTTCGGATGCGTTTGCGATGATGGCTCATGATGAAATCGACCGAGTGTCCATCGATGAACTCGAAGGACGCGCAACAGCCGTGCTTCTAACTCCTTATCCACCAGGGATCCCGTTGCTGATTCCTGGCGAGCGGTTCAACAAGATCATTGTCGAATATCTTCGTTTCGCGCGGATGTTTAACGAAATGTTCCCAGGTTTTGATACGGACATCCACGGCTTGGTCGAAGAAGAGATCGATGGAAAGCGGTCGTATTACGTAGATTGCGTTCGGATCAATGAACCACCTATGGTGAAGAGCAAAGAGGAACGAAATCGCATGCCTTCAACCGCAGGTGTCTAGTTTGGATCGTCACACATGGAAGGTGCTGTCCGTTAAGCCTCTGTTTGAACACAAGCCCTGGATTCGTGCAGAAATGCACGCTATCCAGTTGCCGGATGGGCAAACGATCCCAGAATGGGTATGGTTGGTCACTCCCGATTTCGTCAACGTGATCGCGGTGACCCAGGATGGTCATTTTCTTTGTTTCAAACAAAACAAGTACGCGATTGAAGGGCTGTCGCTTGCACCTATCGGCGGATACATGGATCCAGGTGAAACGCCCCTGCAAGCAGCGAAACGAGAAATGCTGGAAGAGTCCGGTTATGCCTCCGAGGAATGGGTTCCAATGGGCAAATATGCTGCCGATGGGAATCGAGGTGTCGGACATGGCCATCTCTTTCTAGCCCTGAACGCTCGGAAGGTATGCGATGCGGATGCCGATGACCTCGAACACATGGAATTGCACCCATTGCCCGTCGAAGACTTCGAACGAGAACTCTTGAGCGGACAATTCAAACTACTTCCCTGGACCGCCTGTGCAGCGATGGCATTGCTTCACTGGCGTCATCTTCAGCAACCATCTCTCCCAAGAATTTGATTTCGAATGCAACAACCTTTATTTGGCGATCGCCTGACCCATGCCGTCCTTGCAAAACAAAATGGTGTTTGTGTCGGACTTGATCCCCGTTGGGAACAATTGCCAGCGGGACTCAGGCCGTCGGAAGGTTCGTCTTTAGAAGCGGTAGCAAGCGCCTTCGAGAAGTTCTGCATCGAAATTATCGATGTGGTTCATCCTTTGGTCCCTATCGTTAAGCCACAAAGTGCCTTCTTCGAGGAACTGGGGCCGAGCGGTGTTGGGGCACTGGCTCGCGTTTGCCAGTATGCTTCTAGCAAGGGCCTTCTCGTGATCATGGATGCGAAGCGGAACGATATCGGAACCACCGCAACGGCCTACGCCAAAGCCTATCTTGGAAATCATGGTCAAAGTCCCTTCGGGGCGGATTCCCTGACCGTCAGCCCCTACCTGGGCTCGGATTCGCTTGAGCCGTTTATCAACCGCTGCAATCAAGTCCAAGGTGGAATTTTCGTCTTGGTAAAGACGTCGAACCCTGGGAGTGGGTTTATGCAAGATCTGCGATGTGGCGAGCAGACTATCGCGGAGCGCGTCGCCGACTATGTTCAATCGGAATCCCTTCGAACTGCTTCCTCGAGTAACGCTTATGGCAGCATCGGCGCCGTGGTGGGAGCAACCTACCCAGATCAGTTGCGAGAGATGAGACAGCGAATGCCTAACGTATGGATCCTGATCCCTGGCTACGGGGCTCAAGGGGGTGCGGCGGCGGATGTTGTGGCCGGCATGGATCACCAAGGCTTAGGAGCGATCGTCAATAGCTCCCGAGGAATCATCTTTGCCCATGAGAATCCAAAGTACCAGCAAGCGAGTTCGTGGCAAGCGGCAGTCGAGATGTCCACTCGCGATATGATTGCGGCCCTACGCGATGCTTTGGCGCAACGCCATGAAGTACGTTGAACTCCAGTGCAAAAGCAATTTTTCGTTTCTTGAAGGAGCGTCCCACGCCCACGAGTACGCCCAGCAAGCACTGGATCTTGGTTACGCTGGCTTTGCAGTAACGGATCGCAACACCTTCGCTGGAATCGTTCGGGCGCACACCGCAGCCTCCGATCTCAAGATCCCATTCTTCGTTGGAACGGAAGTCCATCCGATCGATGGCCCCCCGGTTGTTTTGTGGCCCATGAATCGAGCCGGGTACGCCAACCTGTGCCGGCTTCTGTCCATCGGGCGCATGCGAGCGATCAAGGGGGAGTGCGTTCTGTCATGGCAT
>CAITIF010000423.1 GCA_903892365.1 uncultured Pirellula sp.
AGGTACGTGTCCGAATGTTCGTAACCTGGCGCACAACAGCATAGAAGCACAAGATCTTCATCGCCATCGTTAAGTATCTGATGAATTTGGCCAGGCGGGATAGCAATCGCATCCCCCGTTGTAACGCGGCACGTACGATTCCCTAAGGTCATGACGCCCGTTCCACGCGTGATGAAGTAGATCTCTTCGGTAACCTTGTGATAATGCAATTCTGTCAACAAGCCTGGCCCGATAGTAGCCTCGGCCAGGCTTTGATTGCGGATCAACGAATTGCGATGGGACAACAGCTCCCGAATGCCCGATCCATCTTTGGTAATGAAGGACGGGCAGTCGGACAATGGAATGATATCCATTTCGGATTTCGTCGCGTTGCCGTTGACTGGTTCAGGTTTCATCATAAGGCAAAAACCTTACCAGATCCTTACACGATCGGCCTCGGGAAGAAACATTTTCGAACCTTCCGAGATGCCGAATGCCTTATAGAATTCATCCAGATTCGAAACGATCCCGTTGCAACGGTATTGGCTGGGCGAATGAGGGTCCGTCATCAATCGCTTCAGCATTTCTTGATCGCGGTACTTGCGACGCCAAACCTGAGCCCAACCGATAAAGAACCGTTGATCGCCAGTAAAACCATCGATCACAGGGGCTTCTTTGCCCTCCAGCGACAACTGGTAGGCGGTGTATGCAACGCTCATTCCACCCAAGTCTCCGATATTCTCACCCAGAGTTAGGCTGCCGTTGACCTTGGAGTTTGGCAGTGGCGAATAGGCATCATATTGGGAGACCAACTGAGCGGACCGTGCCTTAAACTCTTCCTTGTCTTTTTCCGTCCACCAATCACGAAGGTTCCCCTTTCCGTCGAACTGAGCACCGGAATCATCGAATCCATGGCTGATTTCGTGACCAATCACTGCACCGATGGCACCATAATTGATGGCATCATCCGCATCCAAATTGAAAAAGGGTGGTTGCAAAATGGCAGCCGGAAAAACAATCTCATTCATGGTGGGATTGTAGTAGGCATTGACCGTCTGAGGGGGCATGAACCACTCGTTACGATTGATGGGCTTGCCCAGTTTTCCAATCTGATACGCTCGTTCAAATTCCGCAATTTTAAGCAAGTTAGCTACGATGTTATCAGGCACGATTTCCACGGAAGAGTAATCTTTCCATGTGTCGGGGTAACCAATCTTCGGAGTGAAAAGAGCCAACTTTTGCAAAGCTTCCGCTTTGGTTCCATTGCCCATCCAAGCCAGCTTCTTGATCCGATTTTCAAAGGCGACCATCAGGTTCTTAACGAGCGCGTTCATCTTCACCTTGGCTTTCGGTGAAAAATATCGCTCCACATAAAGCTGGCCAACCGGCATTCCTAACAAGCCATTGCAAGCATCCACACCACGCCGCCAAAGCGGTTCTTGTTCGGTGACGCCGCTCAGAGTTGTTTCGTGAAAATCAAAGTGCATTTTCTCCAGCGATTCCGTCAACAACGGGGCAAACGAATCGATGGTTTGGAACGCAAGGTAGGCCTTAAGCGTTTCGACGTCGGTCGATTGAATCAGATCCGACGCTCCCGCAAAGAAGCTTGGTTGGCCTACAATCAGATCAGACGCACCAGGCAATCCGGCAGCTTTCGCGTAATTGGCCCAAAGCAAGCCCGAGTACTTGGATCCGAACTCGGACGACGGCATTTTGTTGTAGCCTTTAACAGGATCCCGCAGTTCCACTTGGGACCACTGGGATTTTGCAAAGGCGGTCTCCAAGGCCAAAATCTTGGTTGCAAATCCGCTTGGATCGTTCCAACCAATTTGACCTAACATGGATTCAATGAACGCCACATACGCCTTTCGCGTTTTGGTTTTTTGCTCATCGTCCAGCAGATAATAATCGCGATCTGGCAAGCTGATACCATCTTGATTGACATAGATCGCATACTGATCAGAACGACGCGCATCGGGCTCCACGTAAAAGCTCAAGAAGCTACCAATACCTTGGCCCGACAGCTTGCCTGCCACCTCGGCAAGTTGCGCTTTATCTTGAACGGATCGAATCGATTGAAGCTGGCTTTCGATCGGCTTCAGTCCCAGTTCGTTGCGTCGGGAAATGTTGGTGTACGATCGATAGAAGTCACCCACTTGCTTTGCGATCGGCGATGGCTTGGGATCTGCACCTGCCTCTTCGATGATCTTCTTGATGGCAGCTTTGGTTTCAATATCCAGGATCGTAAAGGATCCATAGTTGGACTGGTCCGAAGGGATCGGGGTATCTGATAACCACTTTCCATTCACATGCCGGAAGAAGTCTTCCGAGGCTGGAACCGACCGATCAAAGTGTTGCAGTTCAACGCCAGAGACCAGCCCTTGGGGTGATGCCTCTTGAGCAGAAACGTTCTCTGGAAAAACTGCTGTTTGAAAAAAGATGGCTGGCAAAATCACTGCCGGCAAAACGCTGACGGCAGCGATCGAATGTGCCACCAACGCTTTGAACGTACCGACGGACTGACTTCTGGAATGAAACTGACTTGGCATGTTTAAAATCGTTTGTGGAATGATGTTTCTCAAAAAATGGGGGTAACGTTTAGGCTCAATAACGTTCAATTAATCGTTTAACAGTCAGCCGAAGGCGTACTTGCTGCCATTCACGTACGCCTACGGCTGACGTTAAAACGAAATCTTTGCTGCTGAATGCTTCATTGAACGGTATTGCGTTTAGGCTATGGCAATTCGCGAATCTTGATATCCTTGAACTCGACCGGTGCTCCTTCGGATTCTAGGCACAAGTACCCTTCAGCAGGATCGGCTTCTTTGCCACCGGACACCTCGTGCCCGTTCACCCATAGTCGCACTTCACCGTTAATAGCCCGAACGTAGTAGTGATTCCATTGCGGCGAACCGAGGCTGTGCTTCGATTTTGGAAAGCTTCGCGACCCGTCGGGTGAAAGAGGTGCAAAGGGCTTCAGCTTGGACTTTCCAACTGGGAAGATATCGCCATTGGTAGAGAACCAATCGGCTTTTTTGCCGCTCGATTTTTCAAACTGAGCCGTGTACCCATGGTCCAAGACTTGTACTTCAATCCCCGCATTCGGTAATGCATTAGGAGGAAGCTTTTCAAGTGCCTGTTCCGGCGTCCAAAGAAAGAAGCCGGAATTGCCACCTTCGGACAGATGTCGCCAGGAACCAACGAATTCGAGATTTTTGTATTTCTTTTTGGACCGCAAGACCCCGACAGGCAACCCAGTGCAATGAACTTGGTTGCCATCCCAAACCCAAGTATCTTCATTGCAATTGGCTTTCACAAAGTCCTCTTTGCCAACAGTGACCCAATCGGATCCTGTGGTATCAATGAAGACTGGGTACGAGCCTGCCGTTGGAGCCGCGGAACTCGGTGGGGTCGCCACTTGGGGCTTGGATTCTTGTCCAGCAGCTGCACTGCACAAGCATGCGGCAACCAAAAGGCCAAGAGATGCAAGGGATCGGGGCGTTCGAACGATCGCCTCTCCTTGAAAAGTTAATCGAGGGAAATGAAAACTCATGAGCGAATACCTCTCTGCCAAAACGCTTGAGCAGCGTTCGTTAGCGAACATGATGTGATCTAAAATGGGTCGGGCACTGGCCGAAAGACCACGTGCCGGGAAGACCATTCACAGTATAGCAGATCCCGCATTGCAGATCCCGCACACCGCATATCAACCCACGAGATATCGTTGGTACGCACCCCGCAAAGTTGAAATGCACAGATTCCCTGCGTTTTTCGGTCTTCGATTATTTTGGCAAAGTCTCTAGACTACCGGTCGGTTTGTCAACTGAGCGATGTCAATGCAGAGGCGGATTGCCTCGCACCCCAGGTATTTGTTTCGAATGGAGTCGATGGAATGGCCAGCTTCTTTTCTGCGGAAACCCAATTAAACTCGATCCGTGACTTATTGAAGTCGGTCGCGGAACCGCTTGATCTGAACGTATCGGTGCGGCTATGGAACGGCGAAGTCATTCCGCTGGGGGCCAACGCTGACGGTAAGTTTGTCATCAGTTTGTCCGGCCCAGGCGTTATCGGCAGCATGATGCGACGACCCACCTTGGAGATGCTGGTTCGACTATACGCCACGGGCCATATCGACTTCGAAGGTGGCGACTTAATCGACTTCTCAGAAGCTCTCAAAACCAAACGATCCAACCGCGCACGTTTGAAAAAGATTAGCAAAATCATGCTAGCTAAAAAGACGCTCCCCTTCCTTTTTGCGAAAACGGAAGTGGCCGATCTGAAAGATGGGTTCCGCGACGACATGGTGGGCCGAGACGAATCGAAACGCAAAAACACCGACTACATTCAGTTTCACTACGATGTGGGCAACGAATTCTACAAGTTGTTTTTGGGTTCCGAAATGGTCTACACCTGCGCCTACTTTAAGGACTGGTCCAATTCTCTCGATCAAGCCCAACACGACAAACTGGATATCATCTGCCGCAAGCTTCGACTTGAACCAGGCGAGCGCATGTTGGATATCGGCTGTGGTTGGGGTGGACTCATTTGCCACGCAGCACAGCACTACGGCGTCAAAGCACACGGAATCACTCTGTCGCAAGAACAATACGAATATGCGAAGGCCAAAATCGAACGACTTGGCTTATCGGATCGAGTGACCGTGGAAATATGCGACTATGCGGATCACCAAGGGAGCTACGACAAGATCTCCAGCATTGGAATGTCGGAGCACATCGGCACGGCAAACTATCCGCGGTACTTCAATAAAATCAACTCCTTGCTCCGAGACCGAGGGTTGGTTCTGAATCATGCGATTGCACGTAGTGCGAAACCATCAAAACGCATTGCGGCGCGGATCCGTCCTGAACGCAAGTTCCTTTTGAAGTACATTTTCCCAGGCTCGGAACTGATCCCAGTCGGAACCACTACCGAAGTTCTCGAACGAACCGGCTTCGAAGTTCACGACGTCGAATCCTGGCGCGAGCACTATGCGATCACAACGCGTTTCTGGTGCAAGAATCTCTCTGCCAACAAGGAAAGAGCGATCGAATTGGTGGGGGCGGAACGGTATCGACTTTGGGTCGCATACTTAGCGGGTGCATCAGGTGGCTTCACCGCCGGATCTATCAAGATCTACCAAGTCGTAGCGAGCAAAAAGGCAGGCAAGGGTGTATCAGGAATGCCTCCAACCCGCGACTACATTTATCGCGCTGCGTGATGCTCAGTATCCGGCCAGCAAAAATGTTCACGGATTAGCCTTCAATCCATTTGCAATCGCGCGAGTGACCATCTCGGGCGCTTCTTGTTGCACCCGAGTCCGGGTATTCCGTAGGAATCTAAGCCTGTAGCCGGCGGCCGAGCGTCAGCGACACCGCCGGTTACACGTCAATTCGCTCATTGCACCCCAACGGGGTGCCAGCAGTAAAGCGCTGACCCAACCGATCTCGCGGAAGGCAAAAAGGTGTCAGTAACGAATGGCACTTAATCCAACGAAAACCATTGATTCTCTAGGTTTGTCTTGATCTCTTGGCATGGTCATCAAGGTATACGACTTTGGTCTTCGTTTGACCAATCGCGGTTCGTATCTATCCGGCTGGTTTCTAACGACATGTTTTAGCAACAGCCCAGCAGCGATTAAGAAAATCACGCGTGATCTTCAAAAGTCAAGAAACGGTTCCTGACGCCTTTTCGCTGCTTGACACCTTTTTGCTGCTCTGACACCAACGATGCAATTTTTTGAAACACAGAGGCACAGAGTTCACAGAGGGGTGGAGTATCCGTGCGCGACTTATCTCTGTGTCCTCTGTGCCTCTGTGTTTCCAAAAGGACAGAGAACGGAATGAGGCCACACTACGCCTTTCAGGAAAGCAAAAAGGTGTAAGGAACGAATAGCTCCGGCCACCTTATCGCCTTGCTCAAGAAATCAAATCTCAACTTGCAACCACCCAGTCGCACAAGTTCTCTGGTCCTTCGATGTCTCCCAGTACGAACGAAAGTACAAAAAGAGTTTGTCGAAAAATGAGGGGCGAAAAATTTCGGATCCTTGCTTTCGCTGACAATCTTTCGCCCCACATTTTTCGACCGCAAACATTGTTCGCGATTACGAACGTCCTTTTGAGGAACACTCCACTTTTGATGTTGAATCGTCAAAATGAACGGTTTCTGCCACTTTATCGACTTGAGCTTGCTCAAGGGTTGCTGATGCCGGAACTGGCTTCGATCGCAGATCTACAGACGCAGCCACTGGAAGAGCTAGATCGTCGTATCGCCGACCTGCAATTGCAACTTCGCAACCGCATTGGGTAACGACAACGTACCCTGGAGTAACGGAATAGCGCCGCCCAACGCTGATATCGATTTGTTTATGATAGCGAG
>CAITIF010000424.1 GCA_903892365.1 uncultured Pirellula sp.
CCTTGGCGATGGCTTGCAAGGCGAGCCTCCTTTTAGCTACGGGTGGATATGGTTGGGCACCAAGGCAAGCGTTTGGTTGCTGGCTGCAGGGGCAATCTCCTGGAGCGTAGCCGCAACCCCCAAGACTCGCGTTCTACGGTGGACTGCCTTTGTTCTCGCTGGCCTGCTGATTGCATTGAGCGGATTCCTGATCTGGGATAACGTGCTCAACAATGAAACGTATCGCATTCCGGACCCGGGCTTGCGCATTGTTTGGCAACTCACGAAGAGCTTGGTCGTCAGCGCCGTTCTGCTGGCTGGCTTGCTGTTGCTGTTCGGCAATCGAGGCGGAAACGTTTTGATTCACCTGGGGGTGGGTCTATTGATGTTAGGGCAGTTCATTTTTGGGGACGCCCAGCGCGAAGAACGAATAACGCTCTTCGAAGGCCAGAAGACCCAGGTCGCCTTCGAACAAGACACGGTGGAATTGGCTTTTATCGATGAGTCCGACACCTCTAAGAATAGAGTCGTTGCCTTCGATCACCCCATGTTGCAGCAGTCCGCAAATCAGAGCAAATTTATCGGTTCGGAGTCTTTGCCATTCGACGTGCGTGTTGACAAGTACATGGAAAGCTCCAAAGGTTCTTTCCGCCGTTCGCCAGCAAAACCCACCGATGAGAACGCAGACGTTCAGGGATTGGGACAAGAATGGCAGATCGAAGAAGCTGCCAAATCCGGCGGCGCCAAGAGTACTGTAAATTACGCCAGTGCTGTCATATCGCTTCGAACCAAGGATTCCCAGCAGTCGCTCGGCAAGTTCTTGGTTAGCCAATTCATCAACGACGATGCAGCCATGTACACCGCTGCCTTAGACAGTATCGAAATCGACGGTAAGAATTGGCGTTTTGGTTTGCGATTTCGCCGAAACTACAAGGACTACAAGGTACTCTTGGATGACGTCATTTTGGAGCAGTACACAGGGACCGCCAAGCCCAAAGATTATTCCTCCTTTGTAAAAATTGAAAACGACGAGGGGTCGACGGTACAACAAGGGCGTATTTGGATGAACAATCCCATGCGATTTCGCGGTGAAACGTTCTATCAATCCGGCTATTTGGCTGCCGAGATGAGCCCCAACGGAGTGGAGCAAACCACGTTGCAAGTGGTGACGAATGCCGGCTGGCTGATCCCTTATGTTGCGTGTGTTTTAAGTGGTCTTGGCATGTTGGTCCACTTCGGAGGAACCTTCGCAAGATTCGCGTCCCGGTACGACCGAAGTGCGGATCTACCAGCTTCAGAGCCAGCCCAAGAGGCAAAATTAACTGGCGAAAAGGTGCCATCCGGAAAACAGAAAAAAGCAATGGCCGCAAAGCCCAAGGTATCATCCCGAGGCTCCCTTGTTTCAATTGTCGTACCAGTGCTTTTTTGTGGCCTTGCCGCTCTTTATGTTGGCAGAAACGCGATGATCCCCAACCAAGATCGCGACGAGATTAACTGGTATGCCATCGGTGAAATCCCAACTCAGTACGGCGGGCGTATCAAACCGCTTGCCTCGGCCTCCGCAGAGTTTCTTGAAATCCTATCGAACAAGAAGTTTGCCTTGAGCAAAGAGGGGCATCAATATGAACCAGAGCAAAAAACAGGCAAGGAAATAGACTCCGTCACCTGGATCATGGCAGTGTTTGCACGTGAACCTTGGGTTCTGGAAGCACCGCTGATTCGGATCGATGCACCGGAGATCACGACCGCACTTGGGCTCAAGAGACACAAGTCGAATCGTTACTCGCATCAAGAGATTCGGTTAGGTTTGAGCAAGATCATGGACCAAGTGAAGTCGTTGTTTGAAACGAAGCGCGAGGCATGGTCGTTTGAGCAAGAGAAGTTGGGCGAAGTCATCGAAAAGATTTCTGCGATCGAAAACCTCTTGGATGCTTACACCCCATTGGCTCCAAGAATCTCGGATAAGCCAGAGGAGATGCAAGCGGCGATCGAACAATTGCAGTTCGATGCCGATCGCATTCGAGCCCGAAGCCCGCTTGCTGTGATTCCACCCTTGTTCACACCACCCGCGGAACCAGGTATGAAAGCTCCGCCAGCGAAATGGGAAGGGTTTGGAACCGCGTTGTTCGAAACCGTCAAGCTGAAGTCGATGGGAATCAACTCGAAGGCCGATTCGGTTTTAAGCTTCATGCAATTGGTGGAAGCATGCTCCGAAGAAACAAGGAAACCATCCAAAGTCAATGGACTGGTCGAAGAGTTCAAGTCGAACGTGAACAAAGAGTTTGGGGGAACGATTCGAATCGGGAAGGTTCCTTTCGAAGCGTGGTACGAACACTTCGATCCTATTGTTTTGGCAAGCCGTTTGTATTTGGTGTGTGGAATTCTTGCCTTGCTGAGCTTCCTATTCGCACGCGGGCCGCTTCGCAGCACTTCCTTTTGGCTGTGCATCTTGGCGCTGGTCGTTCACACGATCGCCATCGGTAGCCGAGTCTATATTTCAGAACGTCCACCAGTGGTGACTCTTTATTCGGCAGCGGTCTTCATTGGTTGGGCCATGGTTCTGTTTTGTGCAGTGACCGAATTGCTGTTCCCGATCTCCATCTCCGTGTTGGTCGCTTCGGTTGCGGGATACTTGACCCTGAGCGTTGCGTATGGATTGGATATCGGGGATTCCATGCCGGTGTTGGAAGCTGTTTTAGACACTCAGTTTTGGTTGTCGACCCACGTGATAAGTGTTTCCTTGGGGTATAGCGCTACGTTCGTGTCAGGCTTCGTGGGAATTGGAATTGTGATTGCGATGTGGATTGCAAAGATTGCAAGCAAGAAATCTACCTTGCAAGTAGAAGCAACCAATTCCATCCCAATCTTGTATCGAATCTGCTACGGTGTCGTCTGCTTTGGACTGTTCTTCAGTTTTGTTGGAACGGTTCTGGGCGGTTTGTGGGGCGATGACAGCTGGGGGCGATTCTGGGGTTGGGATCCGAAAGAAAACGGAGCCATGATGATCGTGTTGTGGAATGCGCTGCTGTTGCATGCCAAATGGGACAAGATGATCGCGGCCCTTGGGTTCGGAATCTTAGCTATCTTCGGCAACATTATCACCGCGTGGTCGATGTTCGGAACAAATCTTCTAGGGGTTGGCCTGCACAGCTACGGCTTCAATTCAACGACTTTCTATTACTTGGTTGGGTTTGCCCTGAGCCAACTCGTGATGATACTTGTTGGGTTCGCTTTGGTGATGGCAGGTGGCTTGAAGAGCAAGGTGGAAGCAGAATGAGTGTCGAGACCTTGGAGCCGAGTTGCAGGCCGGCATTTGAGTTTGTCGAAGCCAGTATTGAAGAGCATCGGCCGATTGCCAAAGACACGTGGCAGTTAACGTTCGCTTCCCCCATTCTAGCCTCGAGAGCGGTCCCAGGTCAGTTTTTCATGGTCCGAATCGCGGGTCAAAACGATCCCTTGATAGGCCGGGCTTTGGCCATGTACGACATGCACCGCGATGCTGCAGGGCAACCGCACAGCGTGTCGGTGGTTTACACGGTGAAGGGCAAGTTCACACAGGCTCTTTCCCGGCGCAATGCAGGCGATCGCGTTGAAGTTTGGGGTCCGTTGGGAAATGGGTTCTCCACGGAGCCAATCGATCATTTGATTCTGGTAGCGGGTGGTGTCGGCCAGACCCCCATGTTGACTCTTGCGTCAGCGGCTTTGGGGTTGGCAGCCTATGGTGAAAAGCAAGACAGCGCGCCGTTTGCCAAGAAGGTCACCCTTTGTTACGGTGCAAGAACGAGAGAGTACTTGGCTGGGCTCGATGATTTCGAGCGGGTTTGCAGCGAGGTTCGAATTGCAACC
>CAITIF010000425.1 GCA_903892365.1 uncultured Pirellula sp.
GTAGCCAGGGGAATACCGTGTTGTTGAACAACTCGAATGAAGGATTCTGACGGATGTAGTTCCAACGGCAAACGTCGTAGTCGATAACGACAGGATTTTCATCCTTGTCTAAAACAGGTTCTCCCTGGGAATCCACCTGTGGCCTTTTGCCGTAAATTGTCGGCTTGCCAGACTCTGTGCGCATTTTGTCGAAGTGTTCGAGCTGTCGCAGGAACAGCAAGTAAGTGATCTGCTCGATAGCGACGAGCGGATTCGTCATGCCTGCGGACCAGAACATCGTCCACAGGCCGTGAACTTTGTTGCGAAGTTGTGGAGATAGCATTCTGTTTCCTTACGCCGCTAAGCTCGATGCGAGGGCGATCAAATCGTTGAGTTGTTCAGGAGTAAAAAGTTTCGCTGGATCGCCGATCCGGTTGAATGGCGGGTATTTGAAGTCGTCGATGGACGTGATCTTTGTTCGACTGAGTACGAACTGCCGCAAGGTCCGAATAAACATCAGCTGAGTTGCGTTGAGACGCTGATTGGTCGCAATCCATTCGTCAAAGGCTTGCGAAACCTGCTTCTCACGTGACGGCAGTTCAGAGACCTTCAGGATGTGAGCGAGAAAGCCTTTCAAATCGACATCCGGCAGTGCGTATACTTCTCGCAGTTTGTCTTCCGTGATGAATAGATCAGGACGCTGGAGCAAGCTGGCAATTGATTCGAGTTCATCCTCGGATAACTCCTCACCCTCACGCAGCTTTTGCAATGCGGGGCTGCGGTGGGACAGATCGCGAATGTAGGTTTCTACCTGTTGGCGATACGTGTCGACGAAAGCTCCCTCGCCAGATGGTCCAAAGACAATCCAGTGTCGATCTCTAATCTCATCTCGGATGGACAGCTTGATCATCTGACCGCCGCTAGATCGCTTTGCACGAAATCGCATCAGCGGTGTGAAGACCTGTTGGATGTAACGAGCCCGCTGCCATGTCAGGTGCTGCCAATACGCGTCACTCTGGACTTCGTCGAGTGTTTCGAAGAGGCCTCGGATTTCCGGGATGTCGCGAGGTAACAGTGAGAGGTTATCGATGACTCGCGCTCGCAGGCGTTCGACTTCATCTAAGTCAGACTTCAAATTCGCAACGATTAGTTGCTGGGTAATGTTCTCAAATTGGAGAGTGACGTAACCGGACGCTGTGGAAAATCGTAATAACGGTGCGATAGTGAGTGCGAGGTGCTGGTGCTTTACCTGATCCATAGGCAACCAGAATGCTGGATCCTTGATTAAGCGTTGAATCTCGTCAGCGTGAGGCGCGACGTTGATGTTATTCAGTGGTATAGAACCAAGCATTTGCGATAGAGACTCTCGCTCCTGACTTGCTTCGTCGGTTTGGTGGCGTCCTGCAAGTATCTCCAGTGATTCGAGTCGCTGTCGGAAAATGCGGGTCGGCAGAGGCTCGGTTGGTTCGGTGCCGTCATCTTCTCCATTGTTGACCTGCCAATAGGCGAAGTTGTCCCAATGGTCGATGATGAGGAAGTCCTTCTTCTCCTCGCCAGAGACAGGATCAGTCCACGTCCGCGTACCTCGGCCGATCATCTGCCAAAACTTGACCTGACTGAATACCGGCTTGGCGAACACCAGGTTGCGAATGGCGGGCACGTCAATGCCGGTATCAAGCATGTCGACGGAGATTGCAACTCGCGGAAAATTGCGATTCTTGAAATCATCGAGCGTCTTTTCAGCTCGCTCCATGTGGCTGTCGATAACCTTGGCGAGGCCGCGTCGTTGAAGGTCCGGGTAGAGTCGA
>CAITIF010000426.1 GCA_903892365.1 uncultured Pirellula sp.
CTCGGCCAACCATCTTCAGAACTGCTAAATCCCCAGTTGGGTCGACCCCAGTGACGATGCTTTCATACATTTTTCCATCGTTGAGACCACATCGCATGCGATGGCCAAACGGGCTAGAAACGTGAAAGTTCGTCAGGACGTATCCGTCCGGCGAAATGCAGACACCGCTCCCTCCTCCTTGCCCATCCGTACCGTAGACCGCCACGGTTGCGAGCGAAGCCTGTTTCATGGCTTGGATACGCAACTTCTGTGCTTCCAATACCGCGGGGCTGACTTCAGGAGCCGATTGCGCGTGTCCTTTGGAAACGAAGCTCGGCCCCAACGTGAATACGATCAACATCGCTACAGCAGATAAACGGAATGCAAACACCGTGCGGGCGTAAACGGCGCAAGCCAATATCGGGTTTGCGATAATCCTAGAACGCCCCGAAAGCGATCGTGCCTGAATGATCCAATTCATTCGATACCTACTTGTTCGTCTTAGCGTTTGAGTCTTGGTTGCTTCCATTGGACTTCTGTTCCTACCATGAGTTTCGAATTGCACGCAACGCGAAGCTGGACCTTTTTGCCCGATGGAACTGGTAGGTTGACATCCACCGAATCGACATCGTAAGGCAGGCTCTGCTGGGAAAGGCGATTGTCATCTTGCCAGATTTCAATGGTAAGATTGGTACGCTGGGAACCATCGTCGGTGCGAACGATCTGCGCCTGGAAGGATTGGAATCCCTCCGGCACGCGAAACGTGAATCGACCGGGACCGGGAAAATATAGGTCCTTCTCTTTGGAGGACACATCGGATGGTAACGTTCCCTGTTCCGAAACAAACCTAGGGGCCATAGCTCGATCCAGACTTGCTATCTTGCCTTTAAAATCCACGCTCTTGTTGCCAATCGATTCAAGAACCTCCAAGTCCGACAGCCATCGAATGTTGGCGGTGGAGTAATCAATGCTAACGACCGAAGACAACGGCAAAGAAACGGTTTGGTTCAATTGCGTTTTCAGCTCGAGCGAGTCCTTCGAGGTCGAGAACGATTCAGCCAGCCAAACAGAATGGTTGCTCGATACGATTTCGATCGTAGGCTGAATACGCTCCAACGGACGCTGGAACCAAATGAGGCCAGCTAGTTTTTCCAGAGGGATCTCGATCGGCTCACCATCCAGTTCAAAGGAGACGCTTGTATCTTGGACCTGAACGATGATGCCATTGATTCGCTCCAAGGATTCATTTCCTCGCATCACGATGACCGCATCCGATTCGGCGGGTTCATTGATGGCGGCCTGCCAATTCGGTTCGAGTATGGCAGGCAAATCTTTCAGTCGAGCGGCTCGAATCGTTTTGGCAGGAATAACAATACCGTCCGGCCGACCATCTTCCAGTCGCCAGCCGCTCGATTTCCCCGTCAACATCTTTCCAAACGCTTTGCTGCCATCCAAAAACACCACTTCCGTTGGCATTCGATACTTAAAAAGAGAGGCACCCAATTTGAGGAACCCAATCTCGTTTGCTAAGAAATCACGTTGCGCATTGGCAACCGTCATCCTGCACTTGGTGGAATCCGCCTCAACGAACATGCCGCGAAACGTTTGACCATCGAGCAAGCTTGCGGAAATCTCCAGCTTGCCGGCATTGCTTTCTTGCCCAAGGCTCTTCTGCCCGTAAATCCATTGCCCTAATGACAGAACCACCAACCCCAGCAAGAACATTCCTGGCGCTGGCGACCAGGACCTGTTTCGAAATAGAATCTTCGAATTATGGCGGACAAAGAAGCGAGTTTCCTGCATTGTGATAAACTGGAGCTAATTGGAGGTGGATGCCAAGCGTATACCGGTCCGTTAGTATATCGCAATGCTCCCATCTTCGCTGAGCCAAACCTAGCCCACCTTCCAACAAAAAGCGATTTGATTTTCAATGAAAGCTGCTTTCTTTCGAACCACAGGATCTCCGGACGTTATCGAGTACGGCGAATTGCCCGACCCGATTTGCGGTCCGGACCAATGCAAAGTTCAAGTCGCCGCGGTATCCGTGAATCCCATTGATACTTATATTCGCAACGGAGCCAATTACTGGCCTCTTCCGAATCCCTTCGTGCCTGGCAGTGACTTGGCCGGCACTATTGTAGAGACAGGTACCAACGTCAAGCAATTTCGCGTAGGTCAACGGGTATGGGCTAGCAATCAAGGCTTGATGGGTCGGCAAGGCTGCTTTTCTGAAATGGCAGCGGTCGACTCGCATTGGCTTCACCCTTCACCGGACGGAGTCGAAGATACGGATTTGGCTGCGGTCGCCTTGGTGGGTATCACGGCTCATTTGGGTTTGTTCGAGCGTGCGAATCTCAAGCCAGAGGACACGCTCTTTGTCCGCGGAGGCACAGGAGGCGTTGGCGCGATGGTAGTTCAAATGGCCAAAGCCATCGGGGCAAGGGTGATCGCTTCCGCTGGTAGCGACGCGAAAGTGGCGCGATGCTTAGAACTGGGTGCGGACCATGCCTTCAATTACAATACTACCAACACGTTGGAAGAGACAAAAGCGTTCGCCCCCAACGGCGTCAACGTTTTTTGGGAAACCCTTCGTGACCCCGACTTTGATTTGTCCGTTGCGATGCTTGCCGAAAACGGCCGCATGGTCTTGATGGCTGGCCGAGACGCAAGACCCAGCTTCCCCGTTGGTCCGTTTTACGTAAAAGGTTGCTCGCTGATCGGCTTCGCAATGTTCAAAGCAACCGCCGAACAACAGCATGTCGCCGCTTCGGATATCAACCATTGGATGACCACCGGACAACTTCAAGCTCAAATCGACTGCGTGTTGCCTCTGAGCCAAACAGCAGAAGCGCATCGCAGGCAAGAAGAGAACACGATCCAAAAAAAGAGCACGCTAGCAGGCAAAATCGTTCTTATCCCTTAACGCCTTTTCAGCCCTTACGTTGTTGGAGACACTTTCAAAAATGCCTTACAAACGCCACTCAATCGCCTTGACTCTTGCATTGTCTGCATTGTCCTTCGTTTCATTAGGATGCAGGCCGGAAGAGGAAATCCTTCAGGAAGAAGCACAAGCCATCGCGGACGCTCAAGCCTTGGCGGCCAAGCCACCCATGGAGGACCAAGTGGCAAAGGTTGGTGTGGGGCTCCAAGGGAACAGCCTTGATAGCATCGGCGAAAATGACGCTCGAAGCATCATTACGGGCCCCGCAGTC
>CAITIF010000427.1 GCA_903892365.1 uncultured Pirellula sp.
ACATTACGAACGATAAGTCCGAAAAGAGTCTGTCGAAAAATGGGGGGCGGGAAATTTTCGAGGCTTGCTTCCGCCATACATTTTTCGACTCTCATTTTTCGATAGCAACGGTGCCTCTTCATTTGGAAACGGCTTGTGGTGCGTGATTCGTTTGTGATTTTTATCAAGGAATATGCGTGTGCCTTCATCGCCCATTTTGATTTCATCCCACCATCGTGTTTTTGTATTAACAGGGGCAGGGATCAGCGCCGAAAGTGGACTCAAGACCTTTCGAGACTCGGGCGGCCTATGGGAATCGCATCGCGTGGAAGAGGTTGCTTCACCGGAAGGCTGGAAAAACGATCCAGAGATGGTCTGGCGGTTTTACTCACAGCGTCGGGCTCAGGCTAGACAGTGCCAACCCAATGCGGCTCATTTTGCAATCGCGGAACTGGAAACGTCGATCGTCGATCGGCTCTTTTTGGTGACTCAGAACGTCGATGATTTGCACGAGCGAGCAGGATCACGCTCTGTGATCCACATGCATGGTCAGCTCAACATGAGCCGATGTGAAGATCCTGACTGTGGTTCATTACCATTCGTTGACGAACAATTGTACGAATCGAAAGCGTCTTTTGCTGTATGTGAATGTGGAGCTGTTGTCCGACCGCACATCGTATGGTTCGGTGAGCAACCGTTTTGCATGCCGGAAATCGAGCAAGCCATCCAGCAATGCGATTACTTTATCGTGATTGGTTCTTCCGGATCCGTCTATCCGGCTGCGGGGTTGGTAAGCGTGATCGCTCATCGACGAAATTGCGGCGCGAGTGTCCGTTCCATCTATGTTGGGCCCGAAGCCCCCAATAACGCGAGACTATTCGACGAGATTCGGCTTGGTACTGCGTGCGAAGTGGTTCCTGGCCTGTTTGCAGAATGAAGATTCGCAAATGAATCATTGCAGTCACGCACAAAAGTGAGCCATGTGTTACTCTTTCGCAATAGGTTCGATGCGTTAATGCACGTTGCCAACATGAGTCTGTCGAAAAATGAGGGGCAAAAAATTTTTGAGACCGGCTTCTGCCCCGTTGTTTTTCGCCCCCCATTTTTCGACAGCAACCACTTCACTTCATTACGAAACCAAACACCCTTATCGGGATGAGCGGGCTATTTCTGTTGCAGCCCGATAAAACAGGCTTGGTAAAGAAACAATCGAAGCGGATCTCCCCTAAGATCGAAGCCATTGGTCAGGTTTCATGTTGCATGTGATGACTTCGCAAGTTCCCGCTCGCTCGGTAGCCGCTAACGCTAACATGCAAACATCAGGATTGCGTTCGCAATACTCGATGGCTCGTTCGAGGCCCATGACAAACAGTCCCGTCGCAAGTGCGTCTGCCCAACCGGCGGATGGATGCAGCACGGTGACGCTGAGAAGTCCTTCGGATGGCCAACCGGTTCGAGGATCGATGATGTGCCCGTAGCGTTTACCACGAAAGTAAAAGAACTGGTTTGCGGGTCCGCTCGTACCTAGTGCCTGATTTAGTAAAGTTAGCGTGCCTAAAATTCTTTCCGATTGCTCAGGATGGCGAACTGCGATTTTCCAGCCTTGGTCGGGCGCGGCCCAGGACTGACCTCCATGACATAGCACACTGCTTTTCCCACCATGGAAAGCAAAATGATGCACCCCACGTTTGTGAAGAGCGCCAGCGGCGCAATCGATGGCGAACCCTTTACCGATTCCGCCTGGATTGACTTCAATCGACCGTTGGAATCGAACACGTCGCGTTGTCTCATCCAGTTCGATATGCTCCGTCCCGATACTCTCTAAGGCTGAAGCGATTTCCAGCTCAGTTGGCATTTTCCCTTGGCGCTGGTGGAAGCCCCAGATTTTTGATAGCTTTGCAGCCGTCATATCAAATGCGCCGTTGGTCGATTCGTGAATCTCTTTTCCAAGTCGGAGAAGTTGGAAGGTTGATTCGGAGACATCAAGCCAAGTACCAACGCCACTCGCATTAAGTCGACTCAAGTCACTGGATGGAACATAGACGCTCAGCACTTGTTCCAGGTAGGTGATGGTTTCTAACGCTTCGCAAGCAGCTTCTCCTCCGTGGCTCGGCTGACCTGGATGAAGCAGAATCTCAAAGCGGCAAGCCATGGCATCCCTGGCAAACTCGAGCCAATGCGAGGTTGCGGGCGTTGAGATATGGGGAGAACTCGACATGAGACTATCGCGCTCCGTGTTTTGTCCGCTGACGAATCCATGTTTTGAAGGAAAGGTATCCCACGGCGCAAAGAGCCAGCGTGATGATTGTGACAGTCCAGTTGGTTTTGTTACCAACTTCTTTGGCGATAGGTTCGATGGCAGATTGAGCGACCACGTTCGCAAGCTCTTGAGTTCCGTCGATAAAAGGCTCGGGGTTCGCAAGGAATGCAACGAGAGCTCCACTGACTGCCAATGCTCCTTTGTTCTTCCAGACAAAGTCCATTCCTCGATCGCCGTACTTGCCGATGGTATCCATCAGCTCGCTTGTTCTTCCGATTTTTTCGAGTTCGCCGGACTTGGCCATCATGCCGATGCGTCTGGCATTTTGTTCGGAAACGGCGCGAAGAGCGTTCGCGGCTGGCTTCCCGGCCAATTCCAAAATGGGTTCGGCGATTTCGCCATGCTTGATCAGTGCTTCTGCCGCTTCGTCCCCTAATTTGGTCGCAAGATTTCGACGTGTTTCATTGCGGACGACCGATGTTGCCTCGTCACCAAACTTGGCAAGCCATCGTGTAGCTTGAACCCCATCGGCGGCGGCATCGTCAACCAATTGGATTGCGTAAGGACCTACTTTGCGCAATGCGTCGGCACCATCGTCCCCATATTTCACAAGGAAGGTTTCCACTTTTCGTGTCAGAATCTCGGCGCCTTCTTCCGCGACCTCTTTACTAAAGCGAATGCCTAGCGATTCGACCAGCTCTTTGGCCAGTCCTAATTTCCCCTGCGCGTTGGCTTCGGGAGCAGCTGCGAACGTGACGAAAACCAAAATGAGGCATAGCGGAGTATTGAATGGCACAGCGATCACGGGGTGATTCCTTAGTGTTAATTTTCTCTTCGCAGTTCGAGATGTTTACGCCAGTGGACGTTATCCATTTTGGGAAAGTCGGTGCGGAAGTGAACCCCTCGCGATTCGCTTCTTGCCGTTGCCGCGCATGCCATTTGCAGGCTCACGGTTAGGATGTTCTGCAGTTCCCATCCGTCTGTGCTATTGAGATCTTGAGCCAGGACGTAGCGACAGTATTGTTGGATGGCGTGGAATGCTTCCAGAAGGCGATCTTCGCGGCGCTGAACACCCACGTTTCGCCACATCAGCGCGCGAACTGCGTTGCGAATATCCGCCAAATCGATCGGTTGGCTGGAGGCACCCTTGGCAGGGCTGTTGATAGGAAGGACACGAAGCTCGGTACTGTTTCTATTCAGGGCCGCTTGAGAAACGTTGCGACCTGCGATGGCTCCGTAGACCAACCCCTCTAGCAGGCTGTTCGACGCCAGTCGGTTCGCGCCATGCAGTCCGGTACTGGTGACTTCGCCGGCAGCCCAAAGTCCTGGCAGTGAGGTGGCTGCATTTTCGTCGACGGTGCAACCGCCGATCATGTAATGAGCTCCAGGGCGAACCGGGATTGGGTCGACGGCGATATCCAATCCAAACCCCTCGCACACTTTGGCTATTCCTGGGAACCGATTTCGAACTTTGGTTGCATCCAAGTGCTTCATGGTAAGATAGACACAGGGTGCCTGAGTCTTTTCCATTTGATTGACGATCGCTTTGCTGACGACATCGCGAGGTGCCAGCTCGAGTCTTGAATCGTATTCACCCATGAATCGGTAGCCTGAGGCATCCACTAAATGAGCACCGTCACCGCGTACAGCTTCGGTAATAAGCGTTCTGGAGCTACCCGCGATGTAAAGCACCGTTGGATGGAACTGCATGAATTCCATATCGCGCATCACGGCCCCTGCGCGAAAGGCGATTGCATGCCCGTCCCCTGTCGCAACGCGTGGGTTGGTGGATTCCCGGAAGACTTGGCCGCAACCTCCGGTGCAGAGAATTGTTTCTTTGGCCCAAATCAAGATAGGCTTGCCGCCACGAATGGATGCGATGGCACCTTGGCAACGATCTTCGTGAGTCAGCAAATCGATCGTGAACGTTTCTTCGGAGATTTCGATGTTGGAACGTCGACGGGTGTGCGCGATCATTGCTCGCATGATCTCCTTGCCAGTCGCGTCACCTAGGGCGTGAATAATGCGTTGGTGCGAGTGCCCTCCTTCGCGCCCCAGGGCCAATTGGTCTCCGTTCTGGTCGAATCGCGTTCCCCATTGAATCAGCTCGGCAACTCGTTCCGGTGCTTCGCGGACCACCATATCGACGACCGTCGGATCGCATAAATCGCCTCCGGCAACCAAGGTGTCTTGAACATGGTTATCGAACCGGTCTTCGGGATCCCAGACACTTGCGATTCCACCTTGAGCGTAGACGCTGTTGGATTCCTCCAACTTGTCTTTCGTCAAGATCATCGTTTGAAGCGAAGGGTCGATTTCGTGGGCAGCCCGGAGTCCCGCCAAACCACCGCCGATGATTAAAACATCAGTAAAGAAATGCCCACATCGCTTGGGCTCAATAGGAACGAGATATCGTGAAACGATTTGTGGCCAAGGCTGCGAAAGCATGGACGAGGGGAATCGATCGGGCATCAAACATACCATTCTACGAAAGCGCGGGAACGACGATCGAGCAATCTCAGATCGTCAACTCGAAAGCGTATACCATTGGCGTCGGTGAAAACAACGGACTTGGCAGACACGCGACGAACATCTTCTTCGGCATTGATGACGAAACTTGTCCGGCCGTGATCGGTATCAACAGTCCATTCGCAAGGCTCCTGAGTTCCAGAGACTTCGATGACCTTTTGGATGACTGGAACAAATTCGCGCAACGCGAGTTCCTCGTCCAGCAATCGAATCGTTTCGGCCTCCAGTCCCTCAAGCGACTTGAAGCAGACGATTTCATCGCCGTCGCTGCTGACCAAGGAGATCCATTGTTTTGTCGCCGAGATCGGGAATAACGGCACCACCGTTACGTCGCGATACTCGCGTCCATCTTGATCGACGACCACGATATGGCTCCATACGTCGCGGCTCAAGCGATAAACATTCGGACGATCAGAGACAGGCATGTTGGTGAAGCTTGAAGTTTGAAGTGCGAAGTTTGAAGGGGTGAGTCTGGCTTATACCTTGTTGCTTAAAGCTTTAAGCTTTGCATTCAGAACAAGGGTCGAATTTCTGCGGCGAGGAAGAAGGAGCCTGCAACGCAGATCAATTCCTGGTCCACGGCTGATTCTATCGCGTGGCGTAATGCAACGTCGCTGGAAGGGGCTGACAATATCTCAACATGTGGGAAATGCGATTGATGTTCTTTGGCAATGGCTTCTAGGTTTTCCAGCGGGACAACTCGAGGGTTGTTTTGAAACTGGGTCAAAATGATTCGGTCGAAGGCTGGCATCAGTTGCAAAACCATTTTGGTAACTTCTTTGTCTTTGGAACATGCGAATACGATGGTTCGTTTTGCAGGGGAGTAGTGTTCGTTAAGAGCGTTAATCAGCGCTTCGATCGACGCCACGTTGTGAGCGGTGTCGATCACAACAGTAGGATGACTGGCAACTTGTTCGATTCGACAACTGATTTGTGTTTCGGCCAGAGAATCCATGATCGCTTGGTTGTCGATCTTCCAGCCTAGCCTTTGGAGTCGTTGCCAAGCGGCGATGGCAATAGCTGCGTTTTCGCCCTGGTGTTGGCCGGCCATTCGAAGTGGGATGTCCGAAAAACCTGTTTCTGAGAGCTCCTTATTGAGAGCCTGGAAACTGAAACGGCGTCGTATGGGTTCGGAATGCGGTGCTTCTGGAAGATCTTGAGAGCTTCGCTTCGAATCGAAGTCTTGTCCGATTTGCCAGAGTTGGCAGCCAAGGGTTCGGCAGGTTGCATCGATCACCTCGGCTGCGTCAGGGTGCCGAGCTCCGCTGATAACGGGGACGTTTTTCTTGATGATTCCCGCCTTTTCGCTGGCAATCAAAGAGATCGAGTTTCCCAGCTGCTGTTGATGATCGAAGCTGATGGAGGTAATCACGGCGAGCGTGCTTTGGCAGACGTTGGTACTGTCCAGGCGTCCGCCGAGCCCGACTTCGATCACGTTTACGTCTGTTTCGCGGGCAGCAAAAAGGGACCAAGCCAGCGCGGTGGTCATTTCAAAAAACGTTGGCTGTCCGTGTTCGGATTGAGTCGTTTTCCGATCCGCCTGCTGAAGAGCATCGATTTGTGTGACCAATTCCCGGGGGCTGCAAGGAAGGCCGTCGACCACAAACCTTTCTTCCAGGTGCATTAGGTGGGGCGAAGTGTACAACCCCACTCGCATTCCAGAGCGTCGCAAAGCTTCGGCCAGGAGCCAGGAAACAGACCCCTTCCCTTTGGTTCCCGCAATATGAATTACGGGTGCTCGTAACTGGGGAGCGCTAAGTTCATTCAATAAATGTTCCATCCGGCTAAGCCGAAAGGTCTGCCGGTTGTAGGGGCGGTCCGACGATTTCTCGTAGTTGATCCGGTCGTATAGGTAACGGACTGCGTCGGTGTAGCTGGGGTCGATCCGATCCATCGGGGCCATTTGGAGGTTTTCGGGGAAGATTCGATTGCGCGGAGACTTCACAGTTTATTTGGATTCAAGTGAGTTGTGTGAGGGGGGGAGTCGCTTGTCGTCCGAATGTTTGGGATTTATAGTGCTTGCTCGGCGATTCGTTGCCCGAGTCTGAGAGTGCTTCCAAAGGAAAAAGTCCTGCGTTGGTGATCCAACTAGTGGTCCTTTTTGATGGGTGGCATCGCTGAACCGGGGTATAACCCGAAGCGTATTGGGCGGAAGTCGCAAGACAGATCCCCAAAAATGGCACTGAATCCAATAAAGCGTGCTTTCCCCTAGCATTCCGGTCCGATCCTACTTTTCCCAAGCTATTTCATGTCAACATCAACGGCCACCCCTCCCGCCACAGGCGTTTCGACCGATCCCACGAATGTTATTGTTGAAACGAGAAATCTCGGAAAGATTTATCGCGATTTCTGGGGTCGCAAGAAGGTACACGCTCTGAAATCGCTGGATATTGAAGTACGCCGCGGCGAGATTTTTGGACTGCTGGGGCCAAACGGGTCTGGAAAATCAACCACGATTAAGTTGATGTTGGGTTTGTTGTTCCCAACTTCGGGACGGGCGTTTGTCTTCGGAAAAGATGCAACGGATGTATCGAAGAACGAGCGAATCGGGTATCTGCCCGAAGAATCGTACTTGTACAAATTTTTGAATGCAGAAGAAACGCTGGACTTTTACGGTCGACTTTTCGACATGCCTGCGGAAGTTCGACGCGAGCGTACTGAACAATTGATTCAAATGGTTGGGCTCCAGCGAGCACGACGTCGCCAATTGAAGGAATATTCCAAAGGGATGACCCGTCGGATTGGTTTGGCTCAAGCGCTTATCAATGAACCTGAGTTTCTTGTTCTGGACGAACCAACCACAGGATTGGATCCGATCGGGACTCGCGAAATGAAGGATCTGATCCTTCGCTTGCGCGACCAAGGCAAGACAATCTTGATGTGTTCGCACCAGCTTGCTGACGTTCAGGATGTGTGTGATCGCGTTGCGATTTTGCATCAGGGAGACCTGAAGGAACTTGGACGCGTCCAAGACTTGCTCAAGGTTCAAGACGTGACGGAGATTCACGCACGAGGTTTGGATGAAAAGACAAAGCAGGAAATCAAGGACTTGATAGCTCGTTCCAGCGGTGAGTTGCTGCAGATGGATAATCCGACCACGACGATGGAAGAGCTTTTCTTGGACATTGTTCGCGAAAGTGAACAAAGACCTGGTCGACGAGGTGGGGCTTCGTAATAAGCCTCTGAGTTGAAGAATTTACAAGACCTCGCGATCGTTGAAAGGGTAGTTGGTAACTGAGATGCGTTTAACTCCAGAACAATTTTGGACTTACTCTGAGTGGCTGTTTGATAACTGGGGGCTCCTTACGGGATTGCTCCTGGTTATTGTCTTGGCTGTGATTGGATTTTTGGTTGGGTTCGTCGTGTCGATGGTGAAGCGAGGCCCCGGAGAAGGGTTTCTGCATGTCGCCAAGATCATCCGAGAATTGTTCGCGGT
>CAITIF010000428.1 GCA_903892365.1 uncultured Pirellula sp.
AAGAACGCCAAGAAGATCGCAAACATCCATCGAGTTGCCATCCCTGAGTGAAAAAAATTTCGTGGGTGGAAGTTCTGTTTCACGGTTCATTTGCTTTCCGAAAGTGGATTCAAGCTTCGTACGACAACAGTGTCAAAAGGCAGTACTGCCTGCCGGCCGGGTGTTTCTCGATCTTTGAGCGGTATTCTGAGCCAAAAAGCCATTCTTGCAAGTTGAACCGGTTTCGCGTTACAATACGGTTGTGAATTTGGTTTTTCGAATAGCATCTAATGGGAGTTACATCATGGGAAGACTGCTTGGTTTGGGCTTGGTTATTTTGGCGATGGTCGCTGCAATGGGGCAACAGCAAGTTAGCCAAGCTAAGGATTGCTGTGTCAAACCTGTCTGCTGCGTTCCACCACCACCGCCACCAGTTGAAGTATCTTGGTGCGTCGAAGATCCTTGCACATGCTGCAAGTACACCGTCACCGCTTGCTTGCCTGCATGCTGCAAGTGCGAGACACCATGCCTCGTGGGCTGGAAACCAGGCTTATTGGGACGCAAGATTTTGACCTACAAGTTCGAGTGTGGCGAGTGCGTCGATGTCGTGATCACCAAGCACGGCAAGACAATTGTTCGCGACTAGTCTTTGACTCTGTCAAAAGGCAAACCAACGAAACGTCGCTCTTTTTGAGCGACGTTTTTTATGGACTTGATTCATTTCCATTTTGTCAGATGTAATTTCTCATGCCATCCGTTGCAATCGTTTATTTTTCCGTCTCAGGACACACACAGCAAGTTGCTGAAGCGGTTGCTGAAGGCGCCAAGTCCGTCCATGGAACGGATGTATTACTACTTCGCATCGTCGGCGAGGACATTGTCAACGGTCGCTGGAAGAATGATGCAATCACGGACGCTCTGAATTCCGCTGATGCGATCGTGTTTGGTACGCCAACTTACATGGGTGGCTATGCAGCTCAATTCAAAACGTTCATCGACGCCTGCGGGGGAATCTGGCACCAGCAAGGCTGGAAGGACAAGATAGGTGCTGCCTTTACACATTCGCAAGGGCTTTCAGGAGACAAGCTGAACACCTTGGTGGGTCTGATGATTAATGCAATGCAGCATGGAATGGTTTGGGTGGGAACGAGCGGTATGCCCGAAGGAGCAACACCCGAGAAAACAAATCGTCTCTCAAGCTACACCGGGGCCATGGCCCAATCCAATATGGACCAACCCAATATCGGTCCGGGAGATCGCCATACAGCCGTGATCCTGGGCAAGAGAGTTGCTGAAGCAGCAGCGCGATGGGTGTAGAACACCTGCAAGACGGAACATCCCTTCAACTTAGTCCTTCAGCACGGCCTTACACACGAAAACTTCTAGCATGAACCTGAAGATATCAAAGCCGGTTTCTTGGATCGTTACTTTGGGTCGAATGGTTTTAATTCTCCTGCTAAGTTCATGGTGGCCAACCTACGGCCAAGCAGCATCACCCAATGTCGTGTTCATACTCGCTGACGACTTGGGTTACGGTGAGCTCGGATGCTATGGTCAAACTAAGATTCGAACACCGCATCTTGACCGTTTAGCAAGCCAAGGAATGCGACTGGTTCAGCATTACTCGGGCGCACCCGTTTGCGCACCTTCGAGATGCGTTTTGCTGACAGGCCAAAACTTGACTCATGCAGAGATTCGTGGAAACCGAGATTCAGGCAATGGCCGACCTTTTCCAGGACAATGGCCTTTGACAGCCGACATCGTCACTCTGGCAGAAATGTTTCAAAGCCAAGGATACGCAACCGGAGGATTTGGGAAATGGGGCCTCGGCCCAACGGATTCCAGCGGCTCACCCATTCGGCAGGGCTTCGACCGTTTCTTTGGCTATAACTGTCAACGCAATGCCCACAGTTACTATCCACCGTTCCTAGATAGCGACGAAACCACTGTAGTCATCAACGAGCGTCCTGTTGCTGGACAAAGACGCAAACCGAACGGGGAGATCTTGGCAGAGGATTATCGATCGGAAAACTATGCGCCCGATGTCATTATGGACGAAGCCTTGAAGTTCCTCGATCAAAATACAAATCGACCGTTCTTTTTGTATTTGCCAATGGTAGAGCCTCATGTTGCCATGCAACCCAAACAGGAGTGGATTGATCAATACCCCTTAGCATGGGATGAAGAGTTTGGGGCATACCGAGGCGAAAATGGATACCTTCCTCATCCGAGACCACGCGCAGCCTACGCGGCCATGATCTCCGATCTCGACGACCATGTTGGCAAAGTGATGGCGAAACTGGATAGCTTGGGAATCGCAGAAAATACGCTCATCGTGTTTACCTCGGACAATGGTCCGACCCATCGCGGGCAAGATCAACGATGGCATGTGGGTGGAGCTGCTTGTGATTTTTTTGATTCGACCGCCGGGCTCAAGGGCTTCAAGGGGAGTTGTGACGAGGGAGGAATCCGGGTGCCATGCATTGTCAAATGGCCGGGAAAAATCCAACCAGGAACTACCTCGTCCGTTCCTTCTTACTTTGCAGATTGGTTCCCTACCCTATGCTCGATGGTAGGAGGGCAACTTCCCAATCCAGAACAACAACCGATGGACGGAATCGATTTGAAGGCTGCCCTCCTAGGGGATCAAGTCGTAGATCGAAAAGAACCCATGATGTGGGAATTCCCAGAGTACGGTGGCTATGTCGCTATTCGAGAGGGAAACTGGAAAGCCTTGCGTCGCGGCTTGAAAAGCAAGACACCTGGTCGATGGGAATTGTATGATCTAGAAGTAGACCCTGCCGAAGCCAACAACTTAGCAGGAGAATTTCCGGACATCGTACAGCGATTGGAAAAAGCGCATCGCCAAACGCGAAAAAGCCAACCCAATTTCCCATTCGAATTTTTCGATCGATAAACGCGTCGCGGGATGTTTCCTAGACAACCCGCGACTGAACGCGTAATTGAAAATAGCCCCAGGTCAACGCGAGCGCTCTGATCTACGTGCGCTCACCTATCGTGTTTTCTAGTGGAGGAAATGCACGAACAGCGATTCCACTATAGGTGCTAAGAGGATGCTTTTCGGTCCGTATTACTTCCATGGGGATTACTGTTGAATGTTGGCGAGCAGTCGGTGTATTCTTGCCTGCGATACATCCATGAATGTGAATTCACGCGTTGAACCTCTATACTGTTGAAGCACGGGCGAGATAATCTATTTTCATGATGTTTGGCACCCTTTGAATACAAGGCGAAAGCTCTCGCACTTTCAAACTCCAGCGGCCCTCAATGAAATGTTCTCCCCTCTCCCCGAAGCGGGGCGAGGGGAGCCAGACAGCCAAAAAGACGAGCCTTAACAAACGAGCCACTACGCAGAAGTGCGTTCGCAATGAACGTACAAAGTCGCTCGATGCCAGACTCGAAACTATCGCGCGCGGCTCTGCCACCAATCGTACATGTCGAACAAGGTCTCCCGAATGTTCTGGCCATGCCGAGCTCGTGAATCCGACCATTCTTTGGAGCTCAACAACAACTGCAGATTTGGATCCGAATCTTCCTGATTGGCTAATCGCAGCATGTGTTTTACGATCCATTCAGCGGACTGCTTGTCAACGCTGGTTCGCCAAAGCAACTCGAAACTGCGCAATGGTTGATGCGCGGTTACCAGCAATCGAATTCGCTTTTGCCGGAACACTCTCTGAATCCACCAGCGCGACCAAAGAGAAACCTGTTCATACCCGTCCAAAATCACGATCGAATCGCGAGGCCAGTCAGACGCCGAAACTCGGTGCCCACGTGCTGAATTCGGTGCGCGACTAAATCGTTCATGCACGAGGGGAATATCTGGACAGCGAGTCGAAAAATCCTTTTGAAGTGCATCTAGCAAGGTGGATTTGCCTGTTCCATGTGGCCCAACGATCATCCCCCGTCGCGACCGAAGGGCAAGAAATCGGTCGGATAGCGATTGAATACTATCCCTGCCAAAAAAATCATACTCGATCGCGCCTGGCTGGATAAAGCGTGAGGAAAATGGATTGGAACTCATTTTGGTTTTCGTAAGAGAGGTTCCACGCCGAAGGACAAGAAATGGCTTACTTGTTTATCTGAGTCATCCTCAGAATCAATGGATGATTTCGCGGATGATATATCCATTTAACAATCGACAACATTCACCGCCAAGCCACCGAGAGACGTTTCTTTGTATTTCACTTGCATGTCTACGCCTGTTTGTCGCATCGTTTCAATAACTCGATCCAGCGAAACAAAGTGCTGGCCGTTTCCATAAAGGACTGCCAAACGTGCAGCGTTGATCGCTTTCGTCGCACCCATCGTGTTGCGTTCGATGCAGGGGACTTGAACCAGCCCACCGATCGGATCACAGGTTAATCCCAAATTGTGCTCCATGCCTATTTCTGCAGCATTTTCAATTTGCCCCACCGAGCCCCCCATGCACGCTGCTAACCCAGCTGCTGCCATGCTGCAAGCCACCCCAACTTCCCCCTGGCATCCCATTTCGGCTGCTGATAACGAGGCATTTCGTTTATACAAAAGCCCGATAGCTCCAGCCGTCTTCAAAAAGCGATGCACCCCTGCACGGTTTGCTTCTGGATAAAAGTAAACATAGTAGGCAAGAACAGCTGGAATGATCCCTGCCGCACCATTGGTCGGAGCAGTAACGACACGCCCGCCCGCTGCGTTTTCTTCATTGACAGCCAATGCAAACAAACTGACCCAATCCAACAACCTCAATGGATCCGCATTCGCCGCAACCGTCGCCTTGGCCAAATATCGCTGTGAAGGACGCACTTCCGAGGAAACACTTCCAACCTCATCCAGTTCCCCTTGCTTCGTTCCACTTAGCTTTTGAAAAATCTCGGGGGCCCTTCTCGGAATCCGTAGGGAACCAGGCAAAATTCCCTTAGCCTGACACCCCTTTGCGATGCAGTCGCTCATCACATTCCAAAGATGGTCCAACTGGGCGGCAATTTGGTCAGGCGTGCGACTTACACACTCATTTCGGTCAACCAACTCCTCAATCGTTATGCCATCCCGAGTACACATGGACAGCAATTCCTTGGCATTGCAAAATGGATACGGAAACACATTAGTTTCATTCTCTGGAACAGCTGTTTTTGAATTCTCGCTTTGTCCAGGAACAGCTTCAAAGAGCCTCTGAAACTCCTTCAACGAATAGACAAACCCACCTCCCGTAGAAAAATATTGGTCGTCTAGCAAAAGCCGCCCATCTGCAGAGTACGCAAAAAAGTGTATGGCGTTCGGATGCTGCGGCAATGTCTCTTTCATGAGCCACAAGAGGTCAGTCTTCGGATGAAAATCAATCTCGACTTGGTCAACCAAGCGAAGTTGCCCCGATTCGCGAATCCCACGCACGGCGGCTTCGATCTTCTCAGGCTCGGTCCGATCCGGCAAGCAGCCGGCAAGCCCGGCTAAAATGGCTCCATCGGTTGCGTGCCCCGCACCTGTTAATGCAAGTGACCCGTACAACTTCACGACCAACCGGGCTATTAAATCGGTACTATTGTCCGACCGAACCCGACCTAACGTAGAAACGCATTCGCTAGCAAAACGATAAGCGGCAACCATGGGGCCTACGGTGTGGGAACTGGAAGGTCCCACACCCACCTTAAACAACTCAAAAATACTAATCATCCATCGATCCTCGGGCAGAAAGTAGTTCACGGTGCTGTAGATGTTACGATAATTCGATACACTTTGGGCAGCAATGACACATGGAGCGAAGCAGCGAATTGTGAGCCATTTTGTTTGGTTGCATTCCAGCTTCCCGAATTCCTGACTCTATTTCCCATCCAACGCGACGAAGCTTATGCCAACCACGGACGAAGTTCTGGCTCAGACCTGGCAGATTCATCAACAAGGGAACGCCGCACATGCAGAGCAAGTGTATCGTTCGGTGCTAGAACGCGAACCCAAGCATGTCAATGCATGGTGTTACTACGGAATTGCGCTCCATGACCTGAAAAAGTACCAACAATCGGTTATCGCCTACGAGCAGGCAATTTCTCTTCAGCCCAATTTCCCGATCGCGCTCAATAACATGGGTAATTCGCTTCGGTACTTGGGCCGTGTGGAGGAAGCAGACCGTGCGTTCCAGAGGGCGATCGATCTTTCGCCCAACTACTTCAATGCTTTTCGAAATCGCGGAACGCTGCACGCATGGACCGGCCGTATCGATTTGGCTTTCAAGTACTACCATCAAGCCATGTTGCTTAACCCCACCGACGCAGAATTGCATCGAAACTTAGGCGTTATTCATTTGTTGCAAGGCAACTTTGAAGAGGGATGGCGGGAGTATGACTATCGTTGGCAGTGCCTTGAAGCCATCC
>CAITIF010000429.1 GCA_903892365.1 uncultured Pirellula sp.
ACGGTGGGTTGTTCTTGGTCAGCGATAGGTTGGCGTCGTAGAATGCTCGGATTGTACCGATGTCCTCCCAGTAGTCATCGAACAGGTGGACTTGAACCTTGCGAGATCGAATCGCGGCCGGGAATACTTCTTTGCCGAAATCGCTGTAATCGGTTTTATTGAGGACATCGAACAGAAGTTGTTTGTTGAAGATGTACAACCCCATGCTGGCCAAGCAGTCGCGACCTTGCGACGGTATACCTCGTGCGTCGATCCACGATGGGTTGGTCGAGACCATATTGATCTCTTCTTCGGTTTTTGGCTTTTCGAGGAAGCCGGTCACTCGGCCGGTATCATCGCAGCGCATGATCCCCAGGGCGTGAGCTGCAGACCGAACCACTGGAATGGCTGCGATGGTCACGTCTGCATTAGAATTGACGTGGGTTTCCAGCATTTTGCTGTAGTCCATGTGGTATAGTTGGTCGCCGCTCAGGATCAAAACATATTTGCAGTCATTTTGATCAAAGTATCGCAGGTTCTTTCGAACGGCATCCGCGGTTCCTTCGTACCACTCGGTCCCCCCCTCCATGGTTTGCTGAGCCGCCAACAGCTCGACAAATCCGCCGCTAAAGTTGTCGAAGCGATATGTTTGTCGAATGTGTTGGTGTAGCGAAACACTCAAAAACTGAGTCACGACGTAGATTCGATTGATGCCGCTGTGGATGCAGTTGCTGATAGGAATGTCGATCAGCCGATACTTCCCGGCAAGCGGCACAGCGGGCTTCGCGCGAATTTTTGTCAGCGGGAACAAACGCGTTCCACGGCCACCACCTAAGATCAACGAAATCACTTGCCGCATATCATTGAGCATCGAAAACACGCAACCTTTCAACCAAAATACGCATGGGGACGAACAGAGAATCCCCTTAGAATACTCGAAATCGGAATGGTCGCACAGTTTACCAAAAGAAGAAGTCTGCAATGCACGCATCCCTGCTCCCTTCCACCCTGTCAA
Organism: uncultured Pirellula sp.; assembly: GCA_903892365.1. Lineage (GTDB taxonomy): Bacteria > Planctomycetota > Planctomycetia > Pirellulales > Pirellulaceae > JBKCUI01. Next base: position 995 of record CAITIF010000429.1, read on the forward strand.
TTACCAAAGATTTGGTTCGATTTCCCTCTGTCAGCCATGTGAGCAACGAAGCGGTCAGCCAATTCGTCGCGGATCGTCTGCAATCGCTTGGTTTTCAGATCGAATGGCATACTTACCGCGATGAACGCAATCAAACCAAGGTTAGTCTGGTTGGCAAGCGAGGTTCGGGAGCCGGCGGAGTCTGTTATCTGGCGCATACCGACGTTGTTCCAGCGGATGACTGGTCGCTGGATTGGTGCGGCCCCTTTGAACCGACCGAGCGAGATGGGCGACTGTACGGGCGTGGGACATGCGATATGAAAGGTTCTTTGGCGGCAGCCATGACCGCCTGTGCAATGATTGAACCCAGCCAACAATCGAAACCAATCTACTTCATCGTGACAAGCGACGAGGAAGTAGGCATGGGAGGGGCGAAAATCGTGAATGCCGAATCCAAGTTCTTTCGGGAAATGGTAGAAACCGGGACCGTAGGTATCGTGGGGGAGCCGTCCCTGTTAAGCGTGATTCATGCACATAAGGGGGGCCAGCGTTTAGCGGTTCGGGCGCGGGGACGCAGCGCTCACACCAGTACCAACGATGGAATCAATGCGAACTATCAATTGATCCCAGCGTTGAACGACCTTCTCGCAATTCGCACAATCAGCGAATCCGATCCTCGCTTCCAAAACACCATGTTCGATCCCCCAACGTTGTCATGGAATATGACCATTACCAATGAGCCTGAGGCGGTGAATGTCACCCCGTCGCTGGCCCAGGTTAATATCTTTTTACGGTCCATGCCCGATGTCGATCATTCGCCTCTTCTGAATAGGATTGCAGACCTTTGTAAGGAGCACTGCTTGGAATTCGATCAACGCGACGCGGTCAATCCATGGCAGGTGGATCCCGATAGTGATTGGATTCAAGCGATGCTTCAGATTGTCGGCCAATCCGCATCGAAAAGTGTTTGCTTTGCGACCGACGCTGGGGTGTTGCAGCGACTGGAACGCTTGCTGATCTGCGGACCAGGAAATATCGAGCAAGCCCATCGCAGCGACGAATGGATTAGCTTGGAACAGCTGGAACTTGGGGCGAATGCCTATCTACAAGCTTTCCAGCATTGGGTTCGATGACGAACTGTTTTGGGCCAAGACATCAACGGAAGTAGATTTCAAGAGTTGTAAAAGAAGTTCACTGCCCCAGTTGTTTCCCCATTTCCGTCGCAAGCGTTTCCCATTCCGTCACCATTTCTTGAAGCCGATTTGGATGCTTAGCCGCAAGATCGAACGACTCGGACCGATCGTTGGCTAAATCATACAATTCCCATGGCTTGCCCTTTGCCGCAACGACCTTCCAATCCCCTTGCCGCAACGCTCGGTTCCCTTCATGCAGCCACCACAATGATTTTCTGGGTAGTGGTTCTTGAGCTTCAAACGCGGGCGCAATACTGACTCCGGGAGCTGGTGGTACTTTGGCACCTTCCCATTGGCTTGGTCGTTGTCCACCTGCTATCGCTAACAATGTAGGAACAATGTCGATCACATGCGCGGGTTGGTGTCGAAGCTCTCCGTGATGAGCAATACCTTTCGGCCAATGAGCGATCAACGGAGTTGAGATTCCTCCTTCGTGAACCCAGGTCTTGTGTCTTCGAAATGGGGTATTGCCTACTTTGGACCAACCAGGCCCTAGGCAAAGAAATGACGCCGCGGACCCGGGGGCTGACTTGGGATCATGCCCATCTCCCCTAACCATGATTTCAGCGGTAGTACCATTGTCCGACAAGAAAAGAATCAATGTATCCTCAAAACGATTCAAGTCGCGTAAGGTTTGAAGCACGCGGCCGATCTCTTGGTCCATCCGGTCAATCATGGCCGCGTGGATCTCCATCTTCGAAGCTTGAAACTCCTGTTGTTCGATCGTTAACTGATCCCAATCAAGTTCCTTATTCACTTCGCCCGGGCCTAAGGTTTTGATATCTTTGGGATTGTCGTATGGGGGACCTACTGTAGGTTCTGATTTGGAAAGCGTGCCTGCTACCAAGCCCAATTCCTGCATCTTCTTCCAACGAGCCTGGCGAGTCACATCCCATCCCTGTCGATAGCGGCCTTTGTATTTTGCGATATCGACTTGAGGGGCATGCAGAGGAAAATGCGGCGCGGTGAAGGCGATGTATTGAAAGAATGGTTTGTCTGGGGACTGTTCAACGTGCTGAATGATGCACTCGATCGCGTGCGAGGCAATTCGCGTGGTTGTATAGAACTCCGTATCAGGCTGGATCGGATCCAGTCGCTGGTCGTCCTGGCTATGGTTCTTGGGATGAAAGTAGCGGTCGTGGTCATTCAGGACGTACGATCGTTCGAAACCTTCTTGGCTTGGCGTGCCATCGATGTGCCACTTGCCTGAAAGGTAAGAATGGTAGCCCAATGGCTTCAAAAACTGTGGAAGCAACGGAGCCCACCTCGGACGCGATCCTTGCGCACCGCCAGCACGGTTGGGCAGTTGGTCACGACCTACTTGCTGCGCATAGTAGCCAGTCAGCAGCGCCGCACGCGACGGCCAACAGCGGGCGGTGTTGTAGAACTGGGTAAAGCGAAGACCTTGAGCTGCTAACGAATCCAAGTTCGGTGTTTCAATCTCGCTTCCGTAACATCCGAGATCCGAGTACCCAAGGTCATCGGCCATAATAACCAAGAAATTCGGCGGCGAGCCTGTTGCCGTCCAGGCTAGGTTTATCACCATCACAAGGCAAGCGATACATCGTAGGATGAGACGAATCCAAACACGGCTTTGGTGGAGGCAACGGCAAGATGTATTCTTCATTGTATTAATTGATATTTCATTCATTGAGTATTCATGGATAACGATCGAAAGCGACTCTCAAGAAAATCAATTTAAGAGAAGATGTCGCGATCTAGCATGCGATAGTTGATCGCTTCCTGGACATGATGAGCTTGGATGTTTTCGGAGGCTTCTAAATCGGCGATCGTTCTAGCGACTCTCAGGATTTTATCATGGGCGCGTGCGGATAGTCCCATTTCCGTAACCGCTGTTCTCATCAATTCAATTTCTACTTTTCCTAGAACGCAATGTTGACGCAATTCGCGACTGCTCATTTGAGCGTTGGTGTTGGTACGGCTGTTTTCAAACCGTTGCGATTGGATGCTTCGTGCCTGTTCGACTTGTTCACGAATCTGAGCGCTACTTGTTCCAGGAGGCCCATTGGTGAGTTCATTGAAGGGAACGGCGGGAACCTCGATATGAATATCGATCCGGTCTAGCAATGGGCCGCTGATGCGAGACATGTAACGTTCGATTTGGGGGGGAGTGCAATTGCAAGACCTGCGTGGGTCCGTACGGTATCCGCATGGGCACGGGTTCAACGCGGCAATCAACATAAAGTTCGCGGGGAAGGTTGTACTGCGCAGGGCGCGAGAAATGGTGACCACGCGATCTTCGAGCGGTTGCCGCATCACTTCGAGTGTCTTACGATTGAATTCAGGCAATTCATCTAAGAACAGTACCCCGTTGTTCGCGAGTGAAACTTCGCCTGGCGCGGGTGGGCTTCCGCCACCCACAAGCCCAGCATCGGAAATGGTGTGGTGAGGGGACCTGAAAGGGCGCTGGACCATCAAGGGTTGGCCCGGTTTGAGTCGCCCTAATGCAGAATAAATCCGTGTGGTTTCGATCGATTCCGTTGCAGATAAGGTCGGCAAAATCGAGGGCAAGCGCTTGGCAAGCATGGTCTTGCCCGACCCTGGAGGCCCTAGCATGATCAAGTTATGAGCGCCGGAGGCTGCGATCGTTAGGGCTCGCTTGGACATTTCTTGCCCACGAACGTC
>CAITIF010000430.1 GCA_903892365.1 uncultured Pirellula sp.
AAGTGAGCTCCAAACCGAACACTCCCACCGCAACATGGGTAACCCTTTCTACGGAATCCAACGAACCTTTTGAAGGGGACATCCGCTTCGTGCGAGTGGTGCTTTCCGCTTACCCGAAAACCATGAATGCCTATCGAGCCGAATTTGGCTTTGATTCTATCGCCGTCCATCAGACTCCTCGGTTGCGATTGACGGTCGATAAAGATTCCCATTCCTATCGTATGGGAGACCCAGTTACTGTTCGATGCGTTGCAACTGGTATGAAAGCCGAACAACCATCGCTGAAGCTCACTTTGCATGACCATGATGGCAATCTGGTTCAATCGGTACAAAAGAACTTTATCAAAGAGTCGTCAACCAAGCTTGTCTACCAAAGTGCGAAATTGCCGAATGCAAGTTCGATGACTCAAGCGAAAAGTCGCTCCTCGCCAGATCCTGACAAGTATTGGCACGGTTACTGCGAGTGGACACTTCCGCCATTGCAGTCTGGATTTTATGAAATCAGCACTCAGATGACTCGAGGGCGAACGGGAACGTTTGACTTAACGGAGCAGTTTGTCGTGTTGCCAAATGACGGTTTGGGACGCAGTGACAGTCGGTTTGGTTGGAGCATGACCGATCTCCAACGATTGGACCCCAATTCGGAAACGACAGGCAAGTTGGTGGATGCCCTGCGAACGGCACGCGTCGCAAAAGCCAAAGTACCCATTTGGTTTGATAGTCAAATTCAAGAATCGGCGGACGCATTCACTGACCGTATCGATCGTCTGCAGGCAGGCGGTGTGCAATGCATTGGCGTGATATCAGCCCCCCCGATGAGCCTGCGAAAAAAGTTTCCAAGGCTTGATGCAGACTCGACAGGCCAATCTTTAGAAGATTCGGTCCTAGTCCAAAGCTTTCTGGAACCCGTTCTCCGGCAAATGTGCTTGCGTATCGTTGACTTTCAGATTGGCTGGGATCATGAAACCGATTTTGTTTCGAACCCTAGATTTTCATCGACTCTAGAGGCGATCCAAAATATGCTTCGCAGGTATGGACAGGAAACATTCCTGATCGCTGCCCATAGTCCTGATGTTCAAATGACCCCAGTACCATCGATTGATCGATGGCAACTGTATCGGACCGAGGACTTCACGGAACAGGATCTGCTTGCGGTTTTAGGGATAGGAGACAAGTCCGTAGAAAAGTCTTCACCACCATGGCACAGTGTGACTCCGATTGCAATGAGTCGATATGCGCTGGATGTGAGGGTACAGGATCTTGCTGCTCGAATGCTCGCCGTGGCACGCGAATCGGGAACGCTCGCGACGACTGCTTGGGTTACCGACCCTGTTAATAATGAGGTCGGTATGCTCGATCCGCTCGGCAACCCTCGCGAAATGTATCTTCCTTTTCGAACTCTATCGGGAGCGTTAGCAGGCTTACGCAACGCAGGCAGTTTACCCAACTCGGGTTTGGAAAAAAATTACCTGGCGCATTCCGCCGAGGATGGACGTATCGTCACCTGGTCCGCTAAACCAAAGAATGTCCAAATGTATATCGGAAAGAACGTGACCGCTTTTGATGTTTGGGGCCGAAGTGTCCAGGTCGAATCCCAGGAAACGGAGCGGGGGCTGGAGCAATCGTTCATGATTGGCCGATGGCCAATCATCCTCTCAGGCGTCGACATTAACGTGGCAAAGTGGCGAATGGGAATTAAGTTATTGGAGAGAAAAGTTGACCCGCTAGTTGGCCAAGTGCAAGAGCTGAAAATCCAGTTCGCCAATCCATTGCCGATTACCGCGATAGGAACGGTCCGAATCGTTGCACCTAATATCTTTGTGGAATCGACAACCGCTGGCTTCGAAATCGCGCCTAATGAAACTGG
>CAITIF010000431.1 GCA_903892365.1 uncultured Pirellula sp.
ACCAGTCCGGTTAGATGGATTGCGTCTTGCACCGCATCACTATCAGGCGATTGCTCTATTTTGGTCTCCATCGACGCAAATCGATTGTACGAATCCCTATCAAGCTTCCGCAGTATTTCGCGGCCGGAATCGAGTTTTGCAAAATGGAGTGGGGATAAACTATCCATCCAGTTCTTGCGTTGCCAAATGGAGGAAGGGATCGGCGGGACAAGTCTTTCCTTGAGCTGCTCTTTCAGAATACCCATCGCTTGGGTCTCTTTGCTTAAACTGATGGCGATGTTCACGTCGTTGACGTCCATCAACCCAGGCAAGTTTGCAATCAAGCCTAAGTCGCGAATGTCTTGGCGAATCTGATTGAAACGCATCAAGAATCCGAGAAGTAGCCCTATAAAAACCAATCCCCCAATGGTCAGCAAAATACGCGGCCATGCCCACCAATCTCTTTGGGGCTTGAGGTCAACCACGGATGGATTGCTGCTGGGTACGGTAGCCAATTCCTTGGAATTCGAAAGCTGTTTCACAACCAATTCCAGCGTGCTCCGAGTGAAACGCTGATCAAACGGAGTTTCTGGAAGCTCATCCAAGAGATCGTAGGACTTTCGCAAATCCGCCAATCGCAACCGAAGCGATTCATCGTCGACCAGTCGAGCCTCAACGGCAGCGGCTTCTTCGGAGGATAGCTCGCCATCCAAGTACGCTGTCAATTGTTCGGTGATCGCATCTAAATCCTGAGCGTTCATTTTCCCTTGTCCTGTTCACTCAAAGTATCGATGTCGTCATCCGCTAAGATTGTTGTGGGGTTCTGCCCATCCGCCATGTAGGGGTCCAGCAAAGTCTTTAAGTTGACTCGTGCACGACTCAATAGAGACTTCACCGCCTGGACACTAAGTCCCATGGTGTCCGCAATCTCCTGATAGCTCATGTTTTCAAATTTGCTTAGCATCAGAGCTGTTTTTTGACGTTCTCCCAGGGCTTGCAAAGCCTGCATGATAATGGTCGCGCGCTCTGATTTGTCGATCTGCCGGGTCGGTTGAAATCCGCTCGGTGCAAAAGCGATGTTCTCGATCAACGCTCGTGATCCTGATTGGCTTTCACGACTGGACAATTGATACTCGCGTCGATTCGCATTGTCACGGATATGGTTGGAAGCCACGTTGCTTGCAATTCGATACAGCCAGGTCGTGAACTTGGCGGTCGGCAGATAATTTTTTCTTGCTTTGAAAACTCGCAAAAAAACGTCCTGCGCCAGATCTTCCGCTTGTTGCGCGTTGCTGACCCAACCTAGCAAAAATCGTTGGATTTTGCCCTGGTGCCGGTTGATAAGCATCTCGAATGCTTGCGCATCGTCCTCCTGTACCCGAAGCATCAGCGCCACATCGGGATCGATCGAAGCATTTTCAGATGGAGTCGGGAAGCGTGACAATGTTGATACGAAAAGGAATCCGTGAAAAAACGACAGACCAGGACAAGTCTATGCACCAACAAACCCTAAAACCACGAAAAGGTTTTGGTCGCTTTGAAAAGCCTGCGTAAAGCACTCGATGCTTTGCTGCGCCGCTGGACTTCCTCATGATAACTTATTCAACGTGTCAAGACGATACGGCAAATCATCGCCAATGGGCATTCCCAACGTGATAATTGTGGCACTGGGTGCAAGACTCACCCGCCGCATTGGCTGTATGGCAGCTGCTGCATTGGGCTTTTTGCATCGGCAGGAATTCATTGGCATGCCTCTTGCCGCTGTTCGTGCCAACGCTCCCGTCCGATCCTGCCAAAAGGTGACAAGAGCGGCAATCGTTGATGGAAGGTAGGCTCAAATGAGGCGTATGGTCGAACTTGGTGATCGGCGATGCGTTGGCAGCCCGGCGTTCGGCTCGCCAACATTGAGATCCCTGCAACGAGTCGAACAAGGCCTTCACATTGTCCGAACGGAGTTGCTCCTCGACGGCTTGCGGTGCATTGGCCTGCCGGAATGAGACCTGCCAGTTTTTGCCACTGTTTTTAAATTCTGCATGCATGACTGGCTTGTTCGATTCTTGCAAAAAATCTCCCAGCAGATGACATGACTTGCATTGCTGCCCCATGAAACCACTCGCTGTTACCGAATCAAGATTAGAATTCTTGATTTTCTCCAGTTCAATCCATCGCGAGAGCCACGGATCGGCATGCCCCTTCGGAACGTAAACAACCGCCATACGTTGCCTATCGATCATCCAACCGCCGTAGCTTAGCTGGTCCCAAGACTTGGTGTCCCGAAACGTAGGATTGGAAGACGTGCCAGCGTTGGAACTGGAGCCCGCGTTGGGGGAGACGCTGTTCTGTGCGTTACCGTCGAGCAAGTTGCCATCCAGTAAGCTATCGCCCTGCAACAAGTCATCCCCGGATACATCGCTACTCTTCGATGGAGCGACCAGCAAGTCGTCGTCTGACGATTGGATCTGAGACGACAGCCACACTTTCGCTGTTTCCGATGCTGCTTTGGAGGGCAGGTCCGAGTTGGTGCTGCCAAGCCCATTGTTGGGCCAAGGCTTGGTCGTCAAAGATTGAGTGCGCAGCGAGGGGACAAACCATTCGGACATGGCCGCTCGAAACATGTCAGGCGGAATCCCACTAGCGAACTGATCGAGCCATTGTTGTTGATTCGACTTGCCTGGCAAAGAACTAGATATAGAACTAGCAACAGAATTCGCGGTGGAGGCGGAAGGAATGGTGACGAGCTTTTCGATCGATTCTCGGAAACCGGGTTGCCCTTGGTTGGCAAGCTTGCTCATTAGATTCTTCGTAGCCCCAATAAGATTCGCAAGGGCCTGACGCTGTGAAGGGTCTGTCATATCCACTTCAGACAAGCGACCGCTTGGCGGCAGTGAACGAAGAAGCAGATCTCCACCGACCTCTGCTTGCAATAGCCATCGCATCGGCAACGGTATCGTTCCATCGTTGATTTGGCTGGCTTGTTCTGGCCATTCGCCAATGTCTAAACCTGCTTCGCTCAATTGTTTTCGATTCACGCTTGGCAACTGAATTACGATCAATCCGTCTTGAACGGATGATTTCGTTGGTTCAGCATGACACGACGCACAAGCGGTCTCAAAGGGCAAGCTTCGAAAAACCTGCCCGACGGCTCCGACTTGGTCACTTTGCACATGACAAGACTTGCAATCAAAATCGGCAGACTTTTTGGTGTAGTGGAGATCTTGATGTCGTTGGTGATCGAATGCAATTCTTCGATCTGCTCCGGTAGGATAGTGCTGGAACTCCGGATGCCCATTCGAAAACGATTTAAAGGCTTCCTGATGGCAAGCTTGGCAACGTTCCGAAGTCATGATTTGCAAATCGCGGGATGCCCCCTGATGCTCACGATGGCATTGCCCGCATTCAGTGACGTTGGATTCCCAAGCGATGGGTCGATGCCCCACCAGTCGAGCGAATAGGCTTTTGCCTTGCTTGCGATTTTCTCGTTGGACAAGCTGTTCGAGAGCGGGACCTGTCAGATCATGCGGCGAGCCAAAATGCGCGTCGGGCATGGTTTCTCTATGGCAATTCAGGCACAGCTGCGACTGAGTGATTTTCGCTGGTTGGTCGTTGTCGTTACTTTTGGCGTTTTTATTTGGATCATGGGCTGCCAGATGCATTGCGTTTTCATTCGAATCCTGAGCATCTAGGCCGGGATGGCATGCGGAGCATCGATTGTTTGCATCGATGGCTAGCTTCGGCCCTGCGGCACCGCTCTTGGCGACCAACAATTGAGCATGCGACACGGACAAGGAGCCAGGCGTGGCAATACGTCTAGTCGAGATATTGCCCCATGCAAAACTAACAAGGATCAAGCACAGCAATGCAAAGGTGATCCGAATGATTTTGTTCCACCAATGCAACGTGCTTATCGGTTTGCAGGGAACTTGATCCGGGCCCGAACCCTGCAAACCACACCGTCCGTGGATGGGTCCCGTCGAGCATGGTTGCCCTGTCGCAGATTTACCGCATTTGTTGGTGGAACGAGGTTGTCGATAGTAGTTCATAAGCACACTTTACCAACGACTCGAAAATTGATAGGCAACCCAAACATGCGCAATTGTCAGAATAACGAACCCTCCTAACAGCCATGTATGAATGCTTGCCCAAAGACGAATTCGATTCTGAATCGCAGATTGGAAATCAAGATCATCTTTTGCCTGAACCAGCAAGCTCATTTGTCGACGAAGCACTTTGCCTTGATCGTCGAGATAGCGGTCTAAGTTTTCAAGCGCTGCAAGCATTCGACGGCGGTGCGATCCTGTTGGCCGAATACGAAACAAAAGTCCACGATTGAATCCAAAGAAAGCAATCAGCGTTGACTGATAGTGGTCTGCAAGTGTGGCTGAATCGGCTCGTCCGGCAGCTTCAATCGCGATGCGATATGCTTGCGAAGCAACTTGCTTTTTTCGTTCTGCTATATCCTGTCTCAGAATCTGTGGACCTGCTGCACTCAGCAGCCTCGGAGCCGTTCGGTTGATATACCAACTCACCAAGCCACTTAGCGTAATTGTCCAAAACGATATAGCTAACATAGATTCTAACCAGCCCGTTGTGATCCCCCCCGCGTGAAGAACATAGGCTCCAAGACAAAACATTCCCAGGTAATGATGAGTGCGTTGCCAAATCGCAGCTGAACCAAAACGAGGTGTTGTGATCCTTCTTCGAACTCCCAACAATAACAAAAGAAAGATCGTCGCCACTAAGGAATATCCAGAGGCAAACGCCTCGTTTCTAAGCTGCGCTTCCGCAGTGCTTTGGATACTGCGAATCACGAGAAAGGCGGTAAGCACAACCAAACAGGGTAACAGCCGACGTCCAATTCTAGCCGACATGGAAGCGTAGCCGCGCAGGAAGCCAGCCACAGGAGGACGCTGGACTGTCTCGGAAGAGGACAATGCTTGCTTCGGTGTAATGGCTTGCATCAGGCGACTCGCTTCCTTAACCAAGCTTCCATCGACGCGGTTTCACTCGTGTCAATTCGGATCAACGCTTCATGAGGGCACGCGTTTTGGCAGGAGGGTCCCGTCTTGAGCGAGTGGCACATATCGCACTTGGACGCTTGCAAAATAGGCAATTGTGTTTTACGGTCGACAACAGCACGCCCTCGTTGATCGCGAACTTGAATCATCACGATGTTTTCGTACGGGCAGCTTTCAGAGCATGTTTTGCATCCAATACATGTTTCTGAATTGATCGAGATCACGCCCGTCTCTTGATCGCGGGCGATCGCGCCGGTTGGACAACCAATCATGCACACGGGATCAGCGCAGTGCATGCACGCATGCGCGAAAAGCAAAGGTCCAAATTGCTTTCCATTGCGAACAAATCGAGGTGTGCCTTGGTGAGTGCTCGCGCAGGCTTTCACACATTCATCGCATCCCGTGCATCGGTCTAGGTCAATCAACATGGTCTGCTTCCCGTTGATCAACCGCTCATCCACCAGAAACTCGACCAACGATGTTTCTAATGCGTTGGGCGTTGGATGAATCGAAGAATTCAAAAGACTTTTTGACGCCGCCGATGACGTTGCATACGTCGACACATCCGGAACTACCAAACCGCCTTCGTCGTATCGAGGGTTCGTTATCGGCTTAGGAAGCTCCGTCGCGCGCACTTGAGGCAAAATGTGAGTCAGCACCAGTTCGCGTGGGATGCGCAGAATATCCACAAACCCCAGTGCGCGGAGAGACTCCTGAAATGGGATTGGCTTCGAGGTCGGATTGTGGAACTGATGAGCCAGTTCCGACAGCCCGTGCATGTGGCCGCGTCCCAGATAAGCAACCGTTTGATGACCACGACCATGCTCGAAACTCAAGCGTGCGAAACCCGCTCGTACTAAAATCAGATCATTCACCGAATGACCTTCGGCGGCAATGATGGGTTCGCGTTCGATCTGGCTTTGAATTTCAAGTTTCTGAGTGTCTCGATATTCTGCAAACCACTCCCGTTCCCCCAGCGATTCGATTTTGGTTTCCGCGATGACCAAATTCATGGTTGCATCGTCGAGAAATCGAAATAGGGCCGTTTCTCTTAAGTGAGTTTTTAGGCTCGTTTCACGGAATCGTGTGTCGAGATAA
>CAITIF010000432.1 GCA_903892365.1 uncultured Pirellula sp.
GCCTTTCGCGAGTTTTTGGAAACTCCGGCTAGAAAGTGTTCCCAGCCGTTAGGCAGTTCCACTTGCCATGTGTTCGACGATGTTGAACTGTGGAATCGACAACCATGCTGTAGCATCGCCAGCTTGAATGCGTTCATGACAGGATCGACGCAATCAATCGACTCGAAGTGGATGGACGTCCATCCCTCTTTCCGCTCGGATTGTTCCAGCAAAAACGCAGCAATTTGCAAAGGAATCGATTCATCGTAGAACCGGGAATCGATCAGGATCGTCAAATGATCGGTGCAGACTTTGCCATCCCCTAAGAACCGAAGGATGCCTGTGGTTCGGTTTCGATACCAAGGTGCAATAGCCCGCACGCGATCTTCCTCGTCACGAACCACGACTACATACAATTCGTCGGATTCGCAATGAAAGTGATTCCACCAAGCAAGCAGCCACTCGGGTTGGCGAAATGGATTCGCCAGCGCAAGTTCTTTCCAGGAGTCTCGGATGGATTCAACGGATTGCGGGGTCTGAAGGAGTTTGATGTTCACGGGCGATTATTCAAAACAAGCTGTTGTTCCAAACTAGTGAATGAAAAGTCGGGCTTTTGAAAGTCTCGAAATCATGGGGGAGCCCGTTGATTTCCATTCCATTTTGGTTTTTGGAATGCTAGCTCCTAGAAATCAGCCAAGTGTTGCAAACGCACGAAGTGAGGACCCAAAAACGCATGTAATTGGAAGGATAGGTAACTTGTACAGGGCTGGCTGGGAGGATTGGATTTATGGTGCCAATTGTTTCGATCATACCGTTGCTGGTCCCTGACGAGACCGCCAATACCAAGTCTGGAAATGAAGACCAGCATTTAGCAACACCAAAGGATTAAGTCATGAAACGTGGCATTTACGCAATCGCCCTTTTCGGTATCACCCTTGCAATGTCAAGCGGCTGCAACCTGCTTCATCATCATCGCCAATGCAACAGCTGCAATGGCCCCCTTGGCTGCCGTCCTTGCAAAATAGGCTGGCAACGTGGAGGAACCGACTACGGGGCTCACCTCTCCCACAGTCAGTATCGTCAAGATCCTGGCGTTGGTTCGGGTGTTCCCGCTCCCGCAGTTGCCTATCCCTATTACACCAATCGTGGGCCAAGGGATTTCTTTGCGAACAACCCACCAAGCATCGGACGGTAGTTGCTCTTTATGACCACTGCAAAATCGCATTCCACAGACAACCCCGCTCGCGTCGAGTTTTGGAAGAGTCTGCTTCGCATCGAAGCGGATGTGGCCGTTACGCTCGCACACCAGCAATTGCCTGTGGAACGAATTCTGCAATTCGTACCCGGCGTCATGATTCAGTTTGAAAAGTCGTGCGAAACGCCGTTGACCATCGAGATTGACGGGAATGCCGTGGCAGAGGGAGAAGTGGTCAAGGTAGGTGACAAGTTTGGGTTACGCATCACCGAGATAAGCAGCTGCGAAGAACGCTGGATCCCTCTTGTGAAAAGCAAGGTAGAGACTTAAGCCAACACGATCCGCCCATTGCGATCCCTTGTCACAATGAAGGCTTTCCAACCAGACTTTGCGCCCAAATACCTAAGGATGGCTTTGCGTCCCAAAGCCTACAAGGAAGCGTTGGACGCTTGAGTCGAATCGAGGCCAGTGTACAGTCGGGGCGAGCTTTTTTCTTGCTTTCGTGCACAATCAATGCACATGGTCGCATAGGGTACAGCCTGCAACCGAGCGAGCGGAATCGGTTTGTTGCAGTGCTCGCAATCGCCGTACAAGCCTTCTTTCAAGCGGTTCAGTGCGTCCTCGATTTGCGACAACTCGCGACTTTCCACTTCTACCAATTGACTGCTTATTTCGTCCTGGGCGGTGTCCATTGCGGCATCCATCACATCCCCTCCTTCTTGGGACAGCGTTTGCAGTAGGCTCAAGTCCCCATCCAGTGCTTTCCGAAGAGCTTCTCGTCGCACCAGCAAAACGTCCCTGAGTTTGTTGAGCGCTTCTTTTCTCGACATTTCCGCCTTCTCCGGTTGGTTGCCTAACTAAATGCACCCCGCCCAAATGGAGGGGGCACAGCGTACGGAACTATAGTACGCAATTCGGCCTAAAGTGTTCGGCCTTTGGTAACTTCGAGGCCTTTTTGATTGCATTATGGAAGTTTAGGCACGCAAAAAAAAGATGTAACTCCTTATTCGAAAAGCCTTTGTGGAGCATGGTTCGTCGGTGGTGAATTTTGCCGGTGGCGAAGAATTTTGCGAGATTTCCAATGAGAGTGAAATGTCCA
>CAITIF010000433.1 GCA_903892365.1 uncultured Pirellula sp.
AGCTCCTTTGACCGAACAACAACGGTTGGAGCTGAGCGAACGGCTTCGGTCCGGTGAACTGTACGCTTTCGTCGAACTGCCCGATGGGCTTCTGGATCTGCCGACGAAGCCCGCCCAATCAGAAGCGAACGAACAGGGAGAAGCCCCTCCAACGGTTTCGATTCCCAAGTTTTACAGCCAAGACGCATTGATCAATGAAGTTCGGGGATGGCTGGGTGTCGTGATCAATCAAGAGGCTAGACTTACGCGGCTGAAACAAGCCGGGTTAGAGAATTTGGATCCTGCGATTTTTGCAAAGATCGATGCCAAGATCGAGCTAGCCCCCAGTTTGCCCATGCAGGCCTCAGACAAAGGTAAGTCCGGCAACACCTCGGCGATGGATTCTTTGATTGCCATGTTCTTGCCTTTCGGGGTAATGATGTTGATGTTCATGGTCATCTTGATGGCGGCTCAACCGATGCTTGAAAGCGCTATGGAGGAAAAGAATCTTCGCATCTCGGAATTGCTTTTGGGGTCCGTGACACCTGCCCAACTTATGGGTGGTAAGCTGCTCGGGAATGTTGCTGGTTCGTTGATCATTTTTGTGTTGTATGGTTCGGGTGGCCTGTTTTTGCTCAATTCGCAAGGCCTCACAGACAAACTGCCCGCTTCTGTATTACCCTGGTTCTTATTGTTTCAACTGCTGGGCGTGTTGTTCTTCAGTTCGATCTTTCTAACGGTGGGGGCTTCGGTCAACGAACTCAAAGAAGCCCAATCGCTGCTTCTGCCCGTTTGGATGGTTTTGATGATGCCTATGATGGTCTGGTTTATCGCGATTCGGGACCCGAACGGTCCGGTCGCAACGACTCTTAGTTTCTTCCCTCCATCTTGCCCGATGATGATGGTATTGAGGCTGGCGTCTGGAACGACGGTCCCCTATTGGCAGCCACCTTTAGCCGCACTGATTATGGTCGTTTCTACCTACTTGATCGTTCGTACTGCGGGTCACATCTATCGAGCTGGTTTGCTGCGAAATGAAGGTGTACGCTCGATTACTCAGTTGTTTCGACGATCTTTTTCAAGCTAGCACCCATGGCGATTCTTCCCATCATCGCCTTGATACTGCTTGTAGGTATGCTAACCGGAGCTAGTCTTTTTTCGGCGGGTGCTTGCACTCTTCTCATTGTCTTTCAGCTGACTCGATTTTATTCGAATCGGTGGGCAGACAGTCTGACGGTGGAGCGTACGCTTACCGCTTCTGAATTGCAAATCGGGGAGAGCTTTTCAGTCGGGTTGCAGTTAAGCAACAAAGCAGGCTATTTCATCCCATGGCTTTTTGCTGAGGATGTTTTATCGAAACGAGCGATCTCGCAACCGCACCAAGCGCTTGAGATTACCGGAAGTCCGGCAAAGTTGTATTGCTTGGCGGCACGACAGCTGGCACTGATGACGTATCGCGTTCGCGTTTTGCGTCGAGGTTACTTTCAATTAGGACCGACGGTCATTGAGACCGGCGATCTCCTGGGGCTACATCGAAACTACCGTATCGTTTCGGAGCCGCAATTTGTTCTAGTCTTGCCAAAATTGATTCCGTTGCAAGGCATGAATGTCACAAGCCGCAGACCGATGGGGGACTTGCATGTTCGAGATCGATCCATGGAAGATCCAACTCAAATGGTTGGAATACGAGAGTATCGAGCTGGCGATAGCTTGAATCGTATTCACTGGCGCGCGACCGCTCGAACCGGAAAATTGCACACTCGCATTTTTCAGCCAACATGCATCCAAGGCGCGATGCTGGTTGTCGATATGCACCAACAGTCGAATCCGGAGAGAAACGAACCGTATCGCACGGACTTGGCGATCACCGCTGCCGCTTCGATTGCGCATACTTTGTTCTTGATGAACCAGCCTTTTGGCTTAATCAGTAATGGACGAGATGCAGCCGATCGCGTTCGAGCGATGAGGGGGAGCGACGCATTTTCCGATCGCGAATCCGCCAGGTCCAATGTAGAAATGAAAGCTCAAAGTGATCGAATTCGACCAGTTGTCTTGGGTGCAAATCGCGGCCCCGAGCATTTCGCGGAATTACACCGAACCTTGGCACGCTTGGAACGAACGGACGGGATGCGGGTCGGTGATTTGCTGACGGAAACGCAAAGCCGGCTATCGCGACAGTTGTCGGTCTTGATCGTAGTGCAGGAAGTTGACGATGCGATGGCTTTGGCTCTTGGATTGCTCCGAAGGCAGGGTTATTCCGTCACCGCTATTGTGAATCAGCACCTTCAAGATGGGTTCGAGCAATCTGCTGGTCGGCTTTTGGCTTACCATGTTCCCGTCTTTTCGCTTCCCAACGAGGAGACTATTCCTCAGGTTTGCCGAGATCTTTTGGTTCTGTAAGCCACGAGGATGCAAGCGAATTCGATTTGAGCTTAGGTTTGTACCGAACGAAGCGTGCTTCATGCTGTCGGATCAGTCTTCCTCGCGTTTGGCATACTCTGATTCGATCGATCGAAGTAGCCTTTGCCGCAGAGTGTACAGCAGCGTTGGTTCTGTAATCTTTTTGCCTTGGATGTCGGTGACATAGAACACATCCACGACCTGATCCAAATGGGTGCTGACTTTAGCAACTTGAAGATCTAGTTTCAGATCAAACAAGGCTTTGGAAATATCGTATAGCAGGCCGGTGCGGTCGTACGCAAATACCGAGATGATGGTGTGGTTTTCGGAAGTGGTATTATCGAATCGGATTTGGGTGGGTTGATTCCGTGCTGTAGCGGCGTCAACCGCCGACTGGGCCTTCCATACCCGACGGAACACGGGTGGCTTTGGATTCAACGGATCGATGGATTGAACCAGTTGCTTGCAAACACGCTCGATGCGGTCTGGTGGCGGTGCACCTTCGTAATCTAAGTCTTCCACCACAAAACGATCCCAGGCAAGTCGTCCCGGCTGTGTATGAATTTCTGCAGAAAGAATACTCAGGCCTTGGCTCGATAGGGCTCCGACGATCAAATGAAAAAGACCTGTGGGTTGCTGTTGCAAGACCGCAGTCACGTACTCGGTAGCATTTTGCTTTGCTATGAACGTGCCCCATGCTTGAACCGGTGCGCTGGTTGTCAATTGCCGAAGACGACGCAGTTCGGCAATCACCTCATTCGACTTTAGGGATAGCAGGTAGCCTGAGGGGACTGCATTGATTTGCTCTTCCCACCAAGGATCTTCGCGTTCCTTTGCGTTGCGGAAGGTCATGACTTCGGTGCGTTGGGTTGCAACGATATCCAAGAATCGCTGGCCGGGACTGTCGCTTCGAAATTGCGATTCTGTAGCGTCATAAAGCTGAAGAATCAACCGAAGCTTCCAGTCGGTCAATGCCCCCGGCCCGACTGCTGCGAGATCGGCACAAGTCACGATCAGCAGCATCTGCAAACGTTCCAGTGATCCCACTTGTTTTGCAAAGTGTACGATCGGATCTTTTTGGGACAAATCGAAACGGAAGGCGGTATGTGCCATCAACAGATGCTGATGGACCAAGAAAACCAGAAGATCACGATCGGAATCGGACAGGTTCAGTAACTTTGCAGTATCTTCCGCAATCACTTTTCCCACTTCGCTATGGTCTTCCACAAAGCCTTTGCCAAGATCGTGCAATAGCAGCGCCAGATGCAAGATCATTTTGTTCTTGCGGCCTCGATAGACTCGGCCGAGAACGTCGTCCGATCTAGCGAATTCGACAGCGCATTCCACGGAGCGAATGCAGTGAGCGTCTACGGTGTACTTATGATATTCATTAAATTGCAGAAGGCATCGAG
>CAITIF010000434.1 GCA_903892365.1 uncultured Pirellula sp.
ACGGTATTGGGCGGTAGTTCATAAGCATCCGGGTGGTCGATGTCGTTGCCCACGAAGATAGCATAGATATCGTCCAGGGAAATGTCCGCCAAGTCTTGTGAAAAGGTATGGCACATTGGTCCCGCGAATCCGACATTGCTGTAGATCGAATCCTGCAAGTCGTATTCGTAACGAAACAAGAAACACTCTTGAGGGCGTTCAAAGCCTGGCCAGCCTAAGGTTCTCTGGTCCAACAATTCCATCCTGGCAGGTACAACGCCCATTTGTTCATTTTGAGCAAGCCAGTTAGCCAATTGCGATTCGGCAAGTGCGGCCGTGGTGGTCCAGCGTTCATCAATGCGATCTTCGATGCCCAACTCTTCCGCATACACGATGGCTCGTTGTCGGCTTGAAATGTCAGCAGCGAGTTCCAGCAGTTGCTGCTCTCCTTTTTTGTCGCCAAGTTTCGCCAGAGCGAAAGCAGCTTCCGTGCGAATGCGTCGATGCGAAAGCTGGCTGGCTTGATTGAGCTTGCCAATGGCGTCCGTGTTTCCAACCAATCCAAAAGTGTGGCAAAGCGATACGCAAAGCGAAATCGAATCGAACAGAATCTTTTGGATGGCGTCGACCGAATTCCCGAACTTGGTGGGATTCTCTTCGAGCACTCCTAGTTGCTGCACCAATCCACCCATCAAAGCCAATAGTCTAGAGCTCTCGGGCTTAGAGGGATGTTCTGTCAGCTTGCGTTTTCGGAATGCGTGGTTGGCAACATCCAGTGCGGGGGCCAAAACCGATGGGTCGGTACAGTTGAGTAGTTTTGGGAAAACATCTTCGAGCTTCCAATCGGTCGACTGCATGAGAGGCGACAACGCGACTGAAACGTCCTCCCAATCTACCGGTGGACGGACCAGCAGCATGTCGACGCCGATTTGAATGGCAGTCGTGTGACCGCTGGAGAATAAAACTTGAAGCAAGGTCCCTTCGCATCGACTCAGACCCTGACTTTGGTAGCTCGCATAAAGTTGAGCGACGTACTGAAGCAAAACAAGGCGTTTGAGATGTTCCAGATCGTCTTGGCCTGGATCGGTGGCCATGGCTTGGCGAAAATTGCGGATCAGAGAGCTGAGAAATCGCTCGACAAATGCACGCTTCTTTACGTCCTTTGCGATGACCGCACGAATCGAATTGGCCGAGTCAATAAGTTCGCTGGCAACCAGAATCGACCAGATCGGATCATCGGGTTCTTCCCACGTTTCCCTGCGGTTGGCCGTATCGCTGGTAGGCTCGTCCAAAGCGGCTCCCAAGGTGGATTCGACAAGATTTGCCCACTGGTAGGCGGAGTCGGGAAGCTGAAAAGGTAGTTCGGACATGAAACAATTGGTGCGGTTGAGGGACATTTGAACTAATCAGGGAGGAAACTGTATCGTAGAATGGGGATCCATGGAAACCAAGACTGCTGAAACCTTCGCCGAACTCAATCTATCCGACATCACCCTTCGCGCTTTGGCAAAGCTGGGTTACGAGAAACCTAGCCCTATTCAGGCGAAGGTAATCCCTTGGGCTCTCGAGGGTTACGACGTCATCGGCCAAGCCCGAACGGGCACTGGCAAGACGGCATCCTTTGCGATTCCCATCTTGGAGCAGCTGGATCCGCTGCGAGTTTGTCCGCTTCCTCAGGCTCTGGTTTTGGTGCCGACCCGCGAGCTGGCCGCCCAGGTTCATGGCGAATTTGTGAAGTTGGCCTACGGTTGCCCCACCGAAATTTTGGAGGTGGCCGGCGGAAAACATATGACTCGTCAGCAAAAAGCTCTCAAATCCGGAACACAGGTGGTGGTGGGAACTCCGGGCCGAGTGATCGATCACATTCAGCAAGGGACCTTGAAGCTTTCGAACATTTGGTGCGTCGTGTTGGACGAAGCCGACCGGATGCTGGACATCGGTTTCCGACCTGACATTGAACGCATCTTGCGCCGCTGTCCCGAAAATCGGCAAACGCTGTTGTTAAGTGCGACTTTGGCGGGCGAGGTCCAGAAGCTCGCCGAACGTTACCTGTTCGAACCCATTCAGGTGGATTGCTCTCAAAAAGGAGTCACGGTCGATACGATCGAGCAACGTTATTTGAACGTCTCGCCGGAACGCAAGTTCGATATCCTTGTGAAGCTTTTGGCTCGAGAGCAACCTCCACAGACAATTATCTTTTGCCGCACCAAGCTGGGCACTGCAAAATTACATAATCAATTGCAAAAGGCATTGCGATCCATACCTGGCCTTTCCGAAATGCGTTTGGATACGATCCACGGAAATATGAACCAAAGCCAACGCGACTCGGTCTTCAAATCCCTTCGCAACGGCGATATTCAGATCTTGGTTGCGACCGATGTTGTCGGTCGTGGAATCGACGTTTCCACCGTTTCGCATATTGTGAACTACGATTTGCCCGACGATTGCGATGATTATGTTCACCGCGTGGGTAGAACAGGCCGGATGGGCCGCGATGGGATCGCTTTCTCCTTTGTATCGCGTGGACAAGGTGAACTCCTGACCGAAATCGAGGTCCGCATCAATCGGCAACTGATCGCAGATCCACTTGCCTTCGAAGGTTGTGAACCAGCCAAACGTTCCGCCTTCTCGACCTCCTTGATCAAGAAGCCCAAGCCTGTTGTTGACGTTGACTCCGTAGAGGGAGCGGAAGCAACGGAAACGGTGGACGGTGAGCTTGCTTCAGAACCGCCAGCAAAAAAACGCGGCCTCAATCGGATGCGACGTACGCTTAGCGATCGCGCGAAGCGGCGGTAGCAAATCGCAGGTTGCGTCGGCGGACTGCCATTGCATATCGGTTCCAACCCATTTGTCTTCCCGCAACCCCCATGATCTTGCCATGCAACCTTACGAACCCAGCGCCGAGTCCAACGCCTCCAAGTCCATGAATTCGGTGGGCGTCAACAGCTTGGATGGGCCGAAGAAATCAGCCCCAGAACGGCATCTTCGAGTGTGGCCCGTTTGGATTATTTCGATCGCTAGTCTTTGGTGCTTGTTCGGCCCCACGTTGATTGGTGCTCCCGACAGTATTCGATTTGGGACTCTTGCTCTTGGGGCGGTCGCTCAGTGCTTGGCCATGTTGGCTTGGGTTCTGTTCGGCTCGCGAGTTCGATGGGTGTCGCGATTCGCCATGTTGGGTATCGGCTTGGGAGTCGTGATCGTTGCGTTTGCGTTCCAAGATTCGACGCTAGGCATTTCGATTTTGCTGTACGGAATTCCGGTTGCCATTATCTGCTTCTCCGTCGTTTTGCTCCTAACGGCAAAGGTCTCTTGGTCTACGCGACGATGGTTAGCCATGCTCAGTTGGGGAGTTCCGATATTGGCATGGTTGTTTTTCCGAAGCGAAGGATTCATGGCCAGTTTCATGCCACAGATCCGCCCGCGTTGGACGGAGAGCAGCGAACAGTTGGCGGAACGATCTTTGAAAGAAAAGGCCAGCAGTTCTGTTCCTGCTTCGCTGCCAGAACAAGTGACGCTTCAGGCGGGTGATTGGCCTCGTTTTCGTGGGGTAGCGAACGACGGACAGGCCACTCAGGAAACGCTTGTAGTATCGGACAAACTGAAAGCCAAGGAGCTATGGCGTTTGCGTTCGGGGCCATCCTGGGGCAGCGTTATTGTTGTCGATGGTCTGCTGTTCACGCTGGAGCAGCGAGGAAACGAGGAAGTGGTTGTGTGCCTGAATGCAACCACCGGAGCGGAGATTTGGACTCATGCCTATCCAGCTCGATTCGAAGATCAAACGAGCGTCTCAGGAGCTGGGCCTCGTGGCACGCCCACTTTTTCGAATGGGCGCATCTACACGGTGGGTGGCTTAGGGAATGTAACCGCATTGAACGCAACCGATGGATCGCGAATATGGGCTCGCGATCTGATGAAGGATACGTCAGGCAATGTGCCGATGTGGGGCATCTCCACATCACCTTACTTGACGGACGCGACATGCTATGTCCTTAGCAGCACCGAAGGGACCGACGGAACCAGCACCATAGCCTATGATGCCAAGACAGGTGAAATCCAACAGAACATGGGGTTCGGTGGGTCAACGTACAGCTCGATCCAGCTGTTGACGATCGGTGGAGTTCAACAGATTTTGAGCTCTGTTTCTCGCATGAAAGGTGATGACGCCGGGCAGAAGCTGATTGGTTTCGATCAGACAACCAATCAAGAACTGTGGCGATACGAGGGCAAGGGCAGCGGGAACTGCATGTTGACACCGATCAGTCTTGGTGCGAATCGAGTGCTCTTGGTGGATGGCAGTCAAGGTGCCACCTTGCTGGAAGTCACTTGCGAAGGAACCCCCACAGATGGGAAAGAACTCAGCTGGAAAACAGAAAAGCTGTGGAGCGAGAATAAGATGTTGCCGGAATTCAGCGACGTTGTTTTTCAGAATGGTTTAGTGCTCGGTATCTCCAAAAACTTGCTGACCGCGGTCGATGCCGAGTCGGGGAAGTTGCTGTGGAAGAAGCTGCGATTTGGTGGTGGGCAGCTGATCGGGCTCGCACAGCAAAACTCAGTGCTGGCGGTAAGTGAACAGGGGGAAATGAGTCTTGTTCAGATCGACAAGAAGGGGCCAAAAGAATTACTGAAATGGGAAGCCTTGAATGGCAAGACGTGGAACCATCCGATCGTGGTTGGCAATCGCATTTTTTGCAGGAATTCCGAAGAGATCGTCGCGTACGAACTGTCCGAATGAGGCGGTGTCGAACCGGCTCGCTGATTCTTGGCTTGGATCGTGGGCCAGCCACGTGAACTTTTTCCTAGCAACTTGGTCTTTTAGCATGAGGCGACAGACCGGGACGCTGGAACTTCCTTTTTCCAAACGGTGGTTTCGTTGCTATACTTAAGTTGTCGCGGTTGAGACCCTTACTTACCACAGTATGGTCTGACAACCCAAGCCACCATCCTTCCATTTTGTTTCGGAGAAAAAACCCCTTTGCATACTCATGATCGGTCGGAGAGTCTAGCCAGTGAACGTAGCGTGCTGGCTCGTTTGATCTTGCCCAACGACTTTTTGGCGGAAGACCCGTTTGATGAACTGACTGGATTGGCAACGACCGCGGGTACGACTGTGGTTGGAACCGTCATTCAAAAGCGTGACCATCCCGACCAGACAACCTACCTTGGCAAAGGCAAAGTCTCCGAACTCCGTGGGCTCGTTGAAATGCAAGGGGCGGACGTTGTCCTGTTTGACAATGACTTGAACCCAGCCCAAACACGGAATCTGGAAAAGGCATTGAACATCAAGGTGATCGATCGTTCGGAATTGATCCTGGACATCTTTGCCTCAAACGCTCAAACGCATGAAGCTCGTTTGGCTGTCGAGTTGGCTCAACTGGAATATTCGTTGCCGCGGTTGAAACGCATGTGGACCCACTTATCGCGTCAGGGCATGGGTGTTGGGATGCGTGGGCCCGGTGAAAAGCAGTTGGAAGTTGACCGACGTTTGGCTGAAAAACGAGTGCATGATCTTAAGCAAGAACTTGAACGAGTCGAGAAGCGGAAGGCTCGAGAAGTCGCGTCGCGCGATGGTACCTTCAGTGTCTCATTGGCTGGTTATACCAATGCCGGCAAAAGCACCCTGATGAATGTCTTGACGGATGCGGACGTTCTTGCGGTCGATAAACTGTTTGCGACCTTGGATACGCGGACACGCAAGTGGATGTTGCCCGGTTGGGGACCGATCCTGCTTAGCGATACCGTTGGTTTCATTCGCGATTTGCCGCACCGCTTGATCGCCAGCTTCCGTGCTACCCTGGAAGAAACACGTCAAGCCGATCTGCTTATCCATGTCGCAGACGCTAGCAACCCTTCGGTCCTGAACCAGATTTCGTCGGTCTACAAAGTGTTGCACGAAATTGGTATCGACGAGAAGGATACTCTTTTGGTGCTGAATAAAGTCGATTGCGAAGGGGCATCGGAACGTGTTCAATCGATCCGGGATCGCTATCCCAATGCGATTGCGATCTCGGCGCGAAGCGGGATTGGGATGCAGCAATTGTCGATGGCGGTCAGCGACGCCCTGACGAAGAACTTTGTTGAAATGGAAGTTCGATTGCCGCTGGACGATGGAAAGACCATTGCGTGGCTTGCAAGTGCGGCAGAGATTATTTCGAAACAGTTCAACGACGATTATGCGTTGATCCATTGCCGCATGCCTCGCGGGGCTGCTGGCAAGCTGGCAGCGCAAGGGTTTGATATTCGCGTTCTGTCAGGTGTGATCCCGATCGCAGCGGAGAAACAAAACCCCGATGCTGCTACGTTCCTTGCACCTCTCCCCAACGTGTAATTCACCATGCCAAGTGAGCTTATAAAACTTCAGGACGTTCGTTGTGTTTTGCTAGACATCGAGGGAACCGTTTCCGATGTGCGTTTTGTTTACGAGGTGATGTTCCCGTACGCGCGAAACCATATGGGCCGATTCCTCGTAGAAAACTGGAAGACCGAATCAGTTCGTTCCGCGTTGCAACAAGTCGCCGTCGATGCTCAACGGACGCTCGCCGACTGGCTGGGTGACCATTGGGCGGAAGGCATGCAAGAAACGCACCAGGTTTGTATTGCCCATTTGGAACAGCTCATGGATGGTGACAGCAAATCAACTGGACTCAAGGCGCTGCAAGGGTTGGTATGGAAAGCAGGCTTTGAATCGGGTGAGATTCGTGCCGAGCTGTTTTCAGAAGTGAGCCAGACGTTGAAGGTTTGGAAAGACGCTGGTTTGGATCTTCGGATTTATTCTTCGGGCAGCATCTTGGCTCAGCGGTTGTTCTTTGGGCATACCACCGACGGGGACCTTCTGCCATTGTTGTCGGGGTTCTATGACACCACCTTTGGCAAGAAGCAAGAAGTGGAAAGCTATCGCAAGATCACCACCGACATTCATGTTCCCGCAAATCAAATTTTGTTTTTGTCGGATGTCGCGGAAGAAATTACTGCGGCTCGGCAAGCAGGAATGCAGGCGATTGCGGTTGTTCGGCCAAGCAACAAGCCCTTGCCGGCTCATTTTGAAGGTGTCAAGATCGAGTCGTTGAATCAACTGGTCTTGGTTTAGAGAACGTTGTAGCCGGCTTCTACAAGCTTTTCTTTCAAGGCGATTTTCGCAGCATCTTCACCGTGCACCAATCGAATCTCCTTGGGTTTGACGGCGATGCCCTCCACGAAATGCATCAAGTCGCTTTGGTCGGCATGTGCTGAATAACCCGTGAGCGTGTAGGTCTTTGCCTTCACCAATATCTCTTCGCGATCAAGCCAAACGGTGCATTGCCCTCCTTCGCAGTTTTGGATGGCACGCCCGGGAGTGCCCGCGCCTTGGTATCCAACGAAGAGAACGTCGGTATTCTCTTTTCCTAGGAAGGCTTTCAGGTAGTTGACCACACGCCCCCCTGTGCACATACCACTTCCGGCAATGATGATGGCGGGTTTGCCCGAGTCGTGTAGGTACTCCAACGTTTCGCGATGATCCCCACCTCGTTCGATCTCAACCAGATTTTTGAAGACCAAAGGTTGCTTATCTACCGTCAGGACTTCGTGCGCTTCTTCGTCCCAATACTCTTGCAATTGTTCGTAAATATCGGTTAGTTTCAAAGCCAGGGGTGAATCTACGATCACATCGATTTGCTTGAGCAGAGTGCATTGAGTTTTATGGCCAATGCCTTCCATGATCATGTTCAGCTCGTACAACAATTCTTGAGTCCGGCCCAAGCTGAAGGCTGGGATAATGGTGACTCCTCGGTTTTGCATGGTTTCGCACAGGATCGATTCCAATCGATGCAGTCGGGTCTCGCGGCCTTCGTGGATCCGATCTCCGTAGGTGCTTTCGAGTACAAGAATGTCCGCTCGCTCGGGGCTGATGGGGTCCCGCATGATCGGTGTGCAACGCGATCCCAGGTCACCACTGAACACGATGCGCTGGTCATCGAAGTCGATTTCGACATAAGCAGCACCAAGAATGTGTCCTGCAGGTTGAAATCGAAATTCGGGCATCGACTTTTTGACAGTCAATTCTTCATGGCTTTTCCCGTTATGCAGGCTGGTCCATTTGCCGTATGGAATCGGGCGAACCAATCGTTTTAGGTCATCCAGAAACTCCTTGATCGCGCGACGGTTTCTCGTGATGCCAAGTCGCATAGCATCCTCGAGCATGATTGGTAGCATCGTGGCCGTGGGACGCGTGCAATAAATAGGTTTGTTGAAACCGGCTTCTAGAAGGTAAGGAATTCGCCCGACGTGATCGATGTGCACATGAGTCAGAATCAGGGCTTGAACATCGTCCAGCTGAAAGTCGATTTGCATACCGTCGCGGCCTCGAGCATCCTGCCCTTGAAACATGCCACAGTCGATTAGGATGGATTGGTTTTCCTTGAAGTGCAGCTCGTGACACGACCCAGTCACGCCTTGATGACCGCCGTGATGTGTGATTTCCATGGTAATTGCTTCGTCGGGACGAGAGGTAAGGATGCGAGACGAATCAGAGGTTGCTGGTTGTAGGCACGATCAGTCGAACAAGTGCTTGTCGAAGTTCGCGTACCTTCAGAGGCATGGGAAGCAAGACGTGGCGTGGACTGGTTTTTGCACCACGGATGATATGCTGCTGCTTGGGGTCAACCAACATCACGACCGGGATATTTTTGGTGTGTTCTTGTTCCGTGAACTGATTGAAGGCACTGAGGGCAAGATTTCCAAGATCCGGTGCACACAGAACCAAACAATCGGCGGGTGGGGATTCATCAGGAGAGAACTTACTAAGGGCCCTTTCGGGATCGCCATAAATGAGAACTTTGTAGCCGCGTTTCTTGAGCTTCTCGCGAAGGATGTCTTGGAGCTCTTGCTTGCTTTCAACCACCATTAAGGTTTTGCCCTGCCCTTCTTTGGCTTCTTCCTCATTCACTTGGTTGACGCGATGCAAAGGATCCGTGGATGCAACTTCCTTTTTATCGAAGTCGCGGATAGCAGCTTGAATATCGCTGAGCATTTGTCCGGGCGTTTGGTAACGCTTTTCGGGATCAAATTCGAGGGCTTTATTGCAGATCGCGTAAATGCTGTCCGGCAATCCGGGCTCGATGGTGTTCAAGGGTGGGAAATCTTGGAATCGAGTAACGCTTAGGCGTTGTAGACGATCTCGAGTGTCAACCAACGCTTGCTTGCCAGAAACCACGTTATAAAAAATGACCCCCACGAAATAGATATCGCTTCGAACATCTCCTTTTCGTACCGAGGTTCCTCGTTCCAAAGCAGCGTAGTCGATAGCGCGCGCGCTGGGGCAGTCTGCAATCGCCTCGGGGGACGAAACATCCGCCAGAGCTGCCAACCCAAAGTCCACCAACTTGCATCTTCCGCTGGAATGAACCAGTACGTTGGACAGTTTCAAATCTCGGTGCGAAATTCCTTTTTGAGCCGCGAAGTCCAGTCCCGCACAAATGTCCTGCACCAACTTCAACGAATCGAGAGGGCCGAACTTGTGTCGAATCTTCAAGATCTCGCGCAGCGTTTCCCCTTCAACGAACTCCATTACCAAGTACGGAGCACGCGGGTCGTTTTCAATTTCAAAAATTGTCACGATATTGGGATGACGCAATTGCAATCCCATTCGGCCTTCTCGCAGAAACTGCTCAACGTCCGCCAATTGATCGCGGTGACGACGCCGCAGGACTTTAATTGCGACGATACGGCCAGTTTCGCGATGGACCGCTCGGAATACCCGAGCAAAGGTACCCGCACCGATCATGTAAAGCACTTTGTAGTGCCCGTAAAAAAATCCAAGCCGTTCGCCAGTTAGCATTCGGTCCAGTTGGAAGTTGGTCAGAATGCCCTTCCGCAGAAGCAAATTCTTCACTTCTTCGAGCGTAATCTCGCTCGATCGAATTTCGCCCCAAAAGCGATCGATCTGATCTTGGCTAGCAAGCTCGAGATCTACGGTTCGTTGTGTCAGTGAGCGAGGAGTGAATTCCATTGAGGAAAAAACTGATTGCGGAGAAGAGGGATCGAGCCGGAGGCAATGGTGGAGAAACGTATCTACAACTATAGACTAAGCCAATGCTTCAGGCCAAGCAAAATGCAGTTCAGGCAGAAATAGGCTCCGCAGGAAATCACAAGGTTCCTGCGGAGCAGCCCAAGAAGATCGCTTCGCGTCGGAGAAACAGCCTTCCAAAGTGGCGACTCAGGAAAACTGCTGCGAAGTCAACCAAAAGCCCGCTTACTCTTGTCCATCGTCTTGCGAATTGCCTTCGTTTTCGCCACCTTCACCGGTCAGTTCAACGATTTGTGCTTGGTAGGCGTCTCGTTCACGACGGGTTGCTTCCAAATCAAAAACCAAGTACTTCATGTCCAACCTGAGTTGTCCGATCGAATCTTGTACCAATTGTAGGATCTTTCGGCGTCGGTTGGTGCTTTCGACAACGCGTTGAAACGCTGGCTGGATCGCTAGTCGTTGTGCAGCTGGCAAGGCCTCAATCACTTTTTGAAGATCGATCAGTTCGCTTGGAGTATCAACAACGATGTTTTCGGTTGAATGGGCTGCATTGCTCATGCTGGTATTCCTTCGGGGGTGGATTGAAGTTTGTTTTCTGATCGTGACGCTGGCGAGTATGATTTTCAAGTAATGCAGGCTTCGTGCCGATACTCCTCATCAGGTCTCTAGCATTGTCGCTAAATCGTTGCCAGTCAAGGATTTAGGAAAATCGCTCGAATCGTTTTGTTTTTGCCAACCGTCAAGGTCGGTTGCATTTTTGCAACACAAACCGATCTGGAATCCTGACCTAAGTCATGCTACAAGCGAGACTTACGGTTAAGGTCGTTCTTTGGCGAATCATGTTTCCTAGACTCCACCATTCATTTGCAGTTTGTTGCAAAAAGTCAACTCCCTGGCCACTTAAGCCACTTGGGTTGACTTTCGTATTCGCAATGTTGCAATTCTGCCAATCCGCTATTGGCCAGGTGTACG
>CAITIF010000435.1 GCA_903892365.1 uncultured Pirellula sp.
ATCTGGTCCTGAAGAAAACCTGTACCTGAATAAGTCCTGCACCTGAATAAGTCCTGTACCTGTAGTAACCCTGTACTTGAAGAGCTCTGGTTGGTTCGATGCATCTTAAGATGAACCAAGATGGAGTGAATGTACTGGCCCCCGCCAAGATCAACCTACACCTTGAGATTCTCCAAAAGCGATCCGACGGGTACCACGAAATAGAAACCATCATGCACGCTGTGAACCTGTACGATACGTTACAGGTCTACAAACGCGATGATGGAAACGTGACACTCGAACTGCATACCCCCGCAGAACGAGCGAACGAACGCAGCTCGATGGATTTGGATCCCCACCAAATCGATCCAGCTTGGTTGATCCCCGCTGATTCCACCAACTTAGTCGTTCGAGGTCTCAAGAAACTGCAAGAGCTGCTAGGCATTCGTGCTGGGGCTCATGTTAGTTTGACTAAAACAATTCCTGCGGCTGCAGGTTTGGGAGGTGGCAGCAGCGATACGGCAGCCGCGCTGACCGCTGCGTGCTTGGTATGGTTGGGACGGTTTGATCGGCAAGCCGTTGAGGCCGTTGCCAGTCAAATCGGAAGTGATTTGTCGTTTTTCTTGGGTTCGTCCACTTCCGAGGAGTCCGGTTTGGCTCTTTGTCGTGGGCGGGGTGAACAAGTAACTCCTTTGCAACTCAATGGTACGTTGCATGGAGTGATTGCCCATCCACCCGCTGGTTGTTCGACGGCAGACGTTTATCGAAAATGTCGCGTCCCCGAATTACCTCGGTCCCCAGAGGAATTGGTACGTGCATTGGCTGAGGGGAAGTTTGACGAACTTCCTCACCAGGTGTTCAATCGACTTGAAGAAGCGGCAAGTCAAGTGACTCCTTGGGTAGGTCAACTGCGTGATTGGATGGAGGAATCCTCCGCGTGGTCTCATCAACTCAGTGGAAGCGGATCGGCTCGCTTTGCACTTTGTCGCAATGAGACTGAAGCGGCCCAATTAGCGCGGCACTTACAAGCCTGCGGACTTCCTAGGGTTTATGTATGGCAATCATGCATGACCCCTGCGATCGAAGCGCAAACGCGTCTGGGAATTGCATCACAATGATTGGCGTATGCATCGCGCGAAGGAGTGGTAACAGTGGAGATTACCGAGGTTCGCATTAAGCTGATGGAAGATTCTGAGGATCGCCTTCGAGCTTTTTGTTCCATTACGATCGACCATAGTTTCGTTGTTCGAGATCTCAAAATTATAGAAGGTTCTTCCGGACCTTTTGTGGCTATGCCCAGCCGAAAGTTGACAGCTCGCTGTCATCGCTGCGGTCACAAAAATTACCTGCGGACCACCTTCTGCAATCACTGTGGCATTCGCTTGCGACAAGGTCAAGAAATTCGCGACGAAGAAGGGAATTCGAGCAAGCTTTACGCGGATATCGCCCATCCCATCAATCAGGCTTGCCGCGACCTTATTCAAAAGGCCGTGCTCGATGAGTATAAGTTGGAGCTCGAGCGAGCCAAACAGCCCGGTTATAGGTCCCGTTACGACGAAGCTTATACTGAGATTCCCGATGTTCGAACGAACGATGGTTCCGGGGCTATTGCCAGCCCTGGTGCGAAAGTCGATACGGGTGCTAAGATAGAACCAAACGGAGCCATGGTGTCTCCACCCCATTCGCCTGGTCCACGACGCCCTCATATCTTGGATCAATCAGGAGGAGGTGGAGCCAACTTTGCGTCCGAAAGTCGTCCTCCAGCGGATTCCGGATCCAGCAATCTTCGTCCGGAATAAGTTGAACTTTGAAGCCTCGGTCGGTTTCGTAAAATCCGACCAGGATTCTTGTTCGTACCTGTTTCCGGATTATCAATGAGTGCTTCACTTGCCCCACTACCCATCGATGAAGTGCTTTACAGCATCGTCGATGCGGTCGAACACTGTTCGTCTGTAGTTATTCAAGCACCACCCGGCGCTGGCAAAACGACTCGCGTCCCCCCTGCCCTCTCCAAAGTGTTGCCGAATACCGGCCAAATCGTGATGGTTCAACCACGCCGTTTGGCCGCTCGAACCTCCGCTGCACGCATCGCGTTCGAAAACGACTGGCGAATCGGAAGTGAAGTCGGCTACCAAGTTCGTTTCGAACGGAAAGCCTCGGCCAGCACCCGCATTATGGTTGTTACCGAAGGGGTGCTGCTAAAACGATTGCAAGCCGATCCATGCTTAAGCGATGTAGTTGCTGTAGTGCTCGATGAGTTTCATGAACGAAGGCTCGACACTGATTTGCTATTGGGGATGCTACGTCGGGTACAAGAATCGGTTCGTCCCGATTTGCGGATCGTGGTCATGTCTGCCACCTTAGACGCCGAGCCCGTTGCCAATTTTCTTCAGCCTGCTCGCATCATCACTTCACAAGGAAGAGCCTTTCCTGTTGATGTTCGACATGCACGTTTCAGTGAAAAAACACAATGGCTTGATCAATTGGCAGCTACCACCATCGAAGCCGTACAACGGCATGCAGGTGATACGCTAGTATTTCTGCCAGGAGTTGGCGAGATACATCGCTTACAACAAATGCTCGCGACTCGTTTACCGCGCAGCGATTTCGATCTGTTGCCACTTTACGCGGATCTCCCGGTCGAGCAACAAGATCTCGCTTTGCGCAAATCGCAGCGTCGCAAAATTGTGTTGTCCACCAACGTGGCGGAAACTTCGATTACGATCGACGGTATCGTAACCGTTGTTGATTGTGGATTGGCTCGTGTGCTGCGACATGATCCCGACGTGGGACTGGATAAACTTCAACTCGAACCGATCTCACAAGCCTCTGCCGCACAGCGAGCAGGTCGAGCGGGGCGAACTGCACCTGGCGTCTGTTATCGCATTTGGGACGAAGCAACCCAGCGCACTCGTCCTGCCTTTACTCAGCCAGAAGTGCAACGTATCGATCTAGCCACGGCCGTATTGCAGCTTTTGTGTTGGGGCGAACGCGATATTCTGGCTTTTCCCTGGTTTGAGAAGCCACGAGAGGAGGCCGTGTTGCAAGCGCTTCAAACGCTTCGTTTGTTGGGGGCTGTAGAGCAAGACGAAATCACCAAGTTAGGCCAGCAAATGGCCGCCTTGCCACTCCATCCACGATTGGCTCGCTTGTTAATCGAATCGGATAAGCTTGGTGGACTAAGGCAAGCCGCCATCGCGGCCGCAATTCTCTCGGAACGCGATCCCATCCAGCGTCGCTTAGCTCGCTCAGCTTCTCCTGGTCGAGGTGCGCCACCGACTCGCCAAACCATCCGCTCTCAATGCGATTTACTGGATCGTGTTGAAGCGATTCAAGAATATCAGCGCACAGGACGCGATGACTTTGAAATTGGGCCATTGCATCATGGTGCAGCACAACAAGTGCTGCGAGCTGCCGATCAATTGGAGCGCAGTTGTCGTTACGAGAATACTCAGCATGATCCCGATATTCACGTCGGGCGAGAATACTTGGGACCAGCATTGATTGCCGCATTTCCTGATCGCATTGCAAAACGCCGCGATGCAGGTAAAGCCCGTGGCTTGATGGTCGGCGGAAGAGGAGTCCGTGTCAGCGATGAATCCAATGTGCAAGATGCAGAGTTGTTTCTTTGTCTGCAAGTCAGTGGCGAATACCAAGGTGATGCTTTAGCGCGAATCGTCTCGGCCGTCGAGCCGCAATGGCTAGTCGGGCCATCACTACAAGATAAAGACGAACTTCTCTATCATCCAAGTCAAAAGCAAGTGGTAGCTCGTAGACGACGCTATTGGAATGATCTCTTGATCCAAGAGACCCCCATCGCAGCCGAAGATACAGACGCAGTTGCCGATTTGTTGTTCCAACATGCCTCTGCTGAATTTGATGTTTTATTTCCAAAAGATGACGAAGTGATTGGTGGTTGGTTAGCTCGTGTGCGCTGCTTGCATCAATGGATGCCCGAATTGCAACTACCAGCCTTCGACCGCTCAAGTATTCTCGAAGTGCTCAAAACACTCTGTTATGGTCGGCGGAGACTGGCTGAGTTGCGATCCGCACCATGGCGCGAGGCATTGGAAAGTGCGTTGACGGGGGAGCAAATGAACGCCTTGCAAAAACATGCTCCAGAACGCATGCAATTACCCAAAGGCCATCGCGCTAAAGTTGCCTATGAAGAAGGCAAGCCACCCGTGTTGGCGGCGCGGATTCAAGATTTCTTCGGTTGGAGTGAAACACCGCGCATTGCGGGTGGCAAAGTTCGCTTGCAGTTGCATCTGCTCGCCCCCAATCAACGGTGTCAACAGATAACCGAGGATCTGGCGAGTTTTTGGAAGAACACCTACGAAACAGTTCGTAAAGAGCTGAAGCGGCGTTATCCGAAGCACTCCTGGCCTGAAAACCCATTGGTTGTGGATGCCTCAGACAGTGCTGGGGGGGGAACGAAACCTCGCAAGTAATTCCACGACGAGCACAGAAATCACTGTGACCGCGGCTCCAAAAATGAGCCACAGGGTGGGAAGATGCGCTTGCTCTTCGACACCAATTCCCCACTCCTTCAGAGTGTCAGCGTAATAGGCTGTCATCAGCAGCAATCCATTGTGTGCTGCATGGAGTAACACGCCAGGCCATAACGATTGAGTTCTAAATGCCAACCAACCTAGGAAGATTCCCATCAGGGTGGTCGGCAGGAATCGCTCGATTGCCAATACACTTCCCGTAACGACATGGAACAAGCCGAATAGAACAGCCGAAACAAGAATGGCGCCTGGACGACTCAATTGGTTCAAGGAGCTGAATACAAACCCTCTAAAGAAAAATTCTTCAAATAGGGCTGGAGTCAAAGCGAAGGAAAGAAGCTTTTGTCGATCCAAATGTCAGATATTGAAGCGAAATTTCGAATTAGAGCCGTGTCATCACTTATCGCCACTCTAGATTTGGATTCGATGTCAGAGAGAAATTGCAAACCCGAGATCCAGTTTTCTTTTCTTGCTAGAAAAATGCTGGTTCCTTTTGGGTATGAATCAAAATCAGCTAATCC
>CAITIF010000436.1 GCA_903892365.1 uncultured Pirellula sp.
AACAAGGAATGTCGAACTTCGAAGGAAGTAGCACTCTACTTCTTCATTCAACATTCCTTGATCGACGCCCGCTACGAGCTAATGACCTTGCTCGATCGCAACGACTTGTTGATTGCGTTTCTTGTGTCGATGATCAAGGACGACCACTCGACAAGCTGCTGGTAGTTCACGTTCGAATGAGCGGTGGCGATCAAAGCCGCGTCGAAACGGGAAACCGTCTCTTGGTTCCACTCGATCGATTGGGTGCCGGCCCAGTGCGAATGCTCGCGTGAGGGACGGATCACGGGAACAAATGGGTCGTAGTAACTGACATCGGCGCCTGCTTGTTGCATCATGTCCATTAAAATGTAGCCTGGGGATTCACGATCGTCGTCCACGTTGGCTTTGTAGGCCAGCCCCATCAGCAGAATCTTGCTACCGTTCAGTGGTTTCTTGACAGCATTCAGCGCGTCGACAAGTTTCCCGATGACGTAGTGGGGCATCGACGTGTTGATCTCTCCCGCAAGTTCGATGAACCTGGTTGTTTGTCCGTACTCGCGAGCCTTCCAAGTCAGATAGAACGGATCGATTGGGATGCAATGCCCACCGAGTCCGGGACCGGGGTAAAAGGGCATGAAGCCGAAGGGTTTGGTCTTGGCAGCTTCGATCACTTCCCAGATATCAATTCCCATGGCGCCGTACACCACCTTCAGCTCGTTGACCAAGGCAATGTTCACGCTGCGGAAGATGTTTTCGAGCAATTTTGTTGCTTCGGCGGCGCGGCAGCTGCTAACTTGGACAACACGTTCTACCGCAAGGCCGTACAAAGCTGTGGCCCGTTCTAGGCAGGCAGGGGTAAGTCCTCCGACCACTTTAGGAATGCGTGCTACTTTGCTGTCGGGATTGCCTGGATCTTCGCGTTCCGGAGAAAACGCCAGATGAAAATCGATGCCCGCGGTAAGGCCGGACCCTTTTTCTAGGACAGAGCGTAAATCTTCGTCGGTCGTACCTGGGTAGGTCGTCGACTCCAGAACAACCAGCACCCCTTTCGTTAAAAACGGAGCGATAGCTTGTCCTGTTTTAAGGATGTAGCTGATATCAGGTTCGCGGTTTTTGTTGAGCGGTGTTGGCACGCAGATGATGACCGAATCGCAGTCTTTCACCAGCGAAAAGTCGGTGCTGGCGCGAAGGCGCCCGGCGTCCACTTGCTCTTCAATAGATTGGGCGCTGATGTGGTGGATGTACGATTGCTTGTCATTGATCGCGATGGCTTTGGCTGCGTCGATATCGAGCCCCAAGACGCTCGCACCGTTGCGAGCGAACTGAAGGGCTAGAGGGAGCCCGACGTAGCCCAAACCAATAATTGCAATCATGTCATTCGTTCAATCGGTTAGGCGTTATCCAAGATTTCGACAGCCTTAAACTTTTCCCCTTCGAGCATCGAAAGGCTTGCACCACCACCGGTGCTAACGTGGGTAACGGAGTCCGCAAATCCTAGTTGCTCGATGGCAGCGGCGCTATCACCGCCACCGATGATACTGACACCGTCGCTCTTCGCGACAGCTTGGGCAACGGCCACGGTTCCTTGATCGAAGGGGGGCATTTCAAAAACGCCCATCGGTCCGTTCCAAACGATGGTCTTTGCTTTTTCGACGATGGCCGAGAACATTTTGCTGGTTTCTGGACCAATGTCAAAGCCTTCCCAACCGGCAGGAATCTTACCTGCAGCAACGACTTGCTTATTGCAGGTGCCCTTGAAAGCATCCCCGCAATGCGTATCGACGGGCAGTACAAGCTTGCTTCCACCTTTGGCGATCAGTTCTTTCGCAAGCTCGACCTTATCTTTTTCGACAAGGCTGTTACCTGTTTCACCACCTTGAGCTAGCGAAAACGTGTAGGCCATAGCTCCACCGATCAAGACTTGATCGCAGATCCCTAGCAGGTTGCTGATCACATTGATTTTGTCGCTAACTTTCGCACCACCCAAGATCGCAACGAATGGACGTTGGGGAGCAGCAATCGTGTCGCTCAGATATTGGATTTCCTTGGCAACCAAGAAGCCAACGACCTTAGGCTTACCGGCCATCGCAAGTGGGACCGCGACCATCGACGCTTCTTCCCGATGGCAAGTGCCGAACGCATCGTTGCAGTAAACGTCCGCCCAAGATGCTAGTTTGCCAGCGTAGGAAGCTTCCCCGTCCTTTTCGCCAGGATTGAATCGTACGTTTTCGAGCACGACCACATCCCCGTCCTTCATGGCGGTGACCTTGGATTCAGCGTCCGGGCCAACGGTGTCGGATGCAAATGCGACCGGCTTTTTAATCAACTGAGCAAGTCGTTCGGCGGTAGGCTTGAGAGTGAATTCGGGTTCGGGACCTTTTCCTTTGGGGCGTCCGAGATGGCTCATCAGGACCAATTTGCCCCCGCGGTTGATGACAGATTCAATAGACGGCAAGGCCATACGGATTCTTCGGTCATCTGTGATTGCCCCGGAATCATCTTGCGGCACGTTAAAATCAACTCGCATTAGGACGACTTTACCCTGAACATCCACGTCGGAAATACTCTTTTTAGCCATGTTGACTTTACGCTTGCTTCAAAATGTACGGATTAGGAAAGGTAACCGCCGAGCCGAATGCCTGAACGCTGAAAAAGGGGTCAGGTGCCGGGTATGCGGACTGCACAACGCCATTTTTACGCGGAACTGGCAATTCTGGGTAGCACGGGCATGCCCAATTGAAAAGATGCGGAACTCGAGCTACAATTCGAACAGGTTGCGAAATATCGACCCCTTAGAGATGGCTTTTGGGAGCGTAGCTTACCAGTGACCAGCCTAAGCCCTCCAGTGCTTCACGTTGTTCTTTTTGAAAAATCTCATCTTCTCCTATTAGCATGGTCTCCCCTGGCCAATGCGGGGCCAACGTGAAGTACTTGTTTTCCTTTATTGCAGCAGCTCTATTTTGCGAGCCGCCCCATTCCAACTAACTGAGTTTCTTTCCTTTAGACTATCCCGTCGGGAGTATTTTTCATGACGTCCCAAGATCAAAAGCCCGCTCCAAAAACCGAAGACTCACGTCGCGAATTCATGAAAGCGTCCTCTACCGTTCTAGCCGGTGGGGCCATGCTGGGCAGTTTGCCGATTGCTCGAGCAGCTCACTCGTTTGGAAGCGACGAAATCAAGGTCGGCTTGGTTGGTTGCGGCGGACGAGGAACGGGGGCTGCAACTCAGGCTCTCGACACCAATTCGCCAGAAAATCGCGTCAAGCTGACTGCGGTTGCAGATCCCTTCGAATTCCGTGCGAAACAGGCTATCAAGAGTATTGGGTCCAAGCACACCGACAAGGTAGACGTCGCTGACCGCACGTTTGTTGGTGTCGATGCGTTCAAGAGACTGATTGAATCCGATGTCGATTTGGTGATTTTGACTTCGCCACCAGGCTTCCGCCCCTTGCACTTTGAGACAGCGGTCAAGGCTGGCAAACACGTCTTCATGGAAAAGCCAGTAGCGACCGACGCGCCGGGTGTTCGTCGCGTGCTTGCAGCGACCGAAGAGGCCAAGAAAAAGAATTTGGCGGTCGCCGTCGGTTTGCAACGGCATCACGAGCCAAGCTACAAGGCCACGATTGCTAAGTTGAAGGACGGTGCGATTGGTGACATCATTCTTACCCGTGCTTATTGGAACGGCGACGGCGTGTGGACTCGCGAACGAAAGCCAGAGCAGTCCGAACTAGAATACCAAATGAACAATTGGTACTACTTCAACTGGCTCAGCGGTGACCATATTTGCGAGCAGCACATTCACAACTTGGATGTGATCAACTGGCTGATGGATGGTCCTCCTGCAGAAGCACAAGGGCAAGGCGGACGTCAAGTTCGAACAGGCGCCGACAGCGGCCAAATCTTCGACCACCACTTTGTCGAATACACCTACAAGAACGGTGTGAAGCTTCTGAGCCAGTGCCGACACATTCCAGGTTGCTGGTCCTCGGTCAGCGAGTACGCTCATGGTACCAACGGTTGGTGCGACATCGGCGGTGGCAAGATCTACGACAAATCCAACAAGCAAGTTTGGAGCGCTCCCGGCAACACTCGAGATGGTTGGGCTCAAGAGCACTTCGACCTGTTTGAAATGATCCGCAAGGGCGAGCGTCCTAACGAAGGGGAGTACGGTGCTCTTTCGACCATGACTTCCATCATGGGACGCATGGCAACCTACACTGGTAAAGTGTTGAAGTGGGAAGATTGCTTGAACAGCAAAGTCAGCTTGGCAAACACCGACGCTATGGACTCGTTCGAAGACGAGGCACCGCTTCAGCCAGAAGATGGAAAGTACTGGGTACCAACACCAGGTCTCGACACCGAGTTGGTTGTCTAACCAACCCATCCAGGTCCACTTAACATTCGTACCTAAAATAACGAATTGTTCCACCCAAGAGCCACGAGCCCAAAAAGCTTGTGGCTCTTCGCTTTAATGGGCCACAGACGCTAACCGCGTTGAGCTTCAGTTGCGTTAAACGCGTGGTCGCGGCAAACGATCAATGGCATCTACCTTCAAACTGTTTTGAATAAAGAACACCGAATTATGAATATCGACTAACAAAATGGCTGGCGGATTATTTTCGACTTCGACCTTCCTCCAGGATTGTTGCGGTGCTAAATCGGCCTACATACGATCGCATTTGCATTTAGTAAAACTATCAGGAAAAATCCTTGTGGTAGACACGAAAAGAGTCAGTCGAAAAATCAGGGGCGAAAAATTTTCAGAATCTCTCTTTCGCCAATCTATATTTCGACCCACATTTTTCGACCGAAGGTGATGAGCACTAGTACGAAAAGACATTTATCCCAGGAGTGGGTCCGTTACGGATCGATCAGTTCGTAGATTCCACGGCCAGCACGCCTTAGTTTACCTTGCTCGACAAGCTCTTCCCAAACGTCTTTGGGGAATTGGTTCGGGGGCGTGATTGCAACCACGCCTGATCGTCCTCCGCCCGACATGGGCCCGTGCCCCAAACGCGATTCGTCATCCAGCTTCATCAACTTCAATCGCTTTCGAAAAGCCTTCATCGCAAGCCGAAGGACTTCTTTTCGAGCCGCGGGATCTGAGTCTGGAAGAGGCGACGTTTCTGACATAGATTCAATCCGATGGAAGGGAGGCTTTCACACGCAAGTCTTAGTAGATCCGGGCGTTATATCCTATCATGATTCTCGTGAACGATCGACCTAGGTAGATCTCCTAGGCACGTTGGCGAGCGAAATCCAATGACGACGTGCTTCGCAGGCTACGATGAAAGATGGGAACTGCCTTTGTTAAGACGCGCTAGGCTCTCCAGCGCCGTCTGGGCAAGAACACTGTTATCGCTTTGAAGCAATGGTTCGATCCAAGGTACAAGATCGCGCCGGTTGGTATTTGCAGCAACGATCATGGCGTTGCGTTGCATACCCGCCAACTTGGTTCTCCAGAATGGAGTTTTGCGATAGAGCGTCCTAAAGCCCGCTTCGTCCAGTTGCAGCCAATGCTCAAGCGAGCTTTTTCGGTCGAGATCCGAATGTTGAAAGGGGGGAAGAACTTCCGCATCCACCTTTCGGTTCCATGGACAAACCATTTGGCAAACGTCGCATCCAAAGAGCCAATCCCCCATTCCTTCGCTCAATTCTGCCGTGATGGGCCCACGGTGCTCAATCGTTAAATAGCTAATACACTTCGATGCATTCAGCACATGCGGCTTTTCAAACGCGTCGGTTGGGCAAGCATCCAAGCACGCTGTGCAGGTGCCACAATGGTCGGAAGAAAAGGGATCATCCGCTTCCAATTCGATGTCGGTAAGAACCGCAGCCAGAAAGAAATAGCTGCCCATTTGACGATGAAGCAGAAGTGTGTTTTTGCCGATCCAGCCGATGCCAGCAAGCTGTGCGAAGTCTCTTTCCATCAAGGGGGCGGTATCGACAACACCTCGATTGCTAGAGCCAGGGACCTGCAGAGCCAAGTGACTGCAAATCTGGT
>CAITIF010000437.1 GCA_903892365.1 uncultured Pirellula sp.
CGTTCTGCCAGAGATGGCGTCCTGTCAGCAGAATCGCGCGGGACGGAGCACATTTTGCCATCGGCGTATACGCGTTACGAAATAGCAACCCTTCCCGTGCAACTCGATCAAAAGAGACGGTCTTTATCCAAGGAGTACCATAGGCTCCCGCGTGCATCCCCCAATCGTCCGCGATCGCAAACAAAATGTTGGGACGCGATGCATCGGCAGCATTCAATGCGTGAATACCATTCAGGCTAGCAAGAAGCAGAAGGAGTATGTTCGTGATTTTGGACATTCGGGATCTCTCGGTTCCATTGTTTCGCCTTCTTTCAAGCGAACCAATTGTAATCATCACACCAACGAGATAGCATTCGGATTGCTGAAACGAACCTCAGTGTTTCTACAGAATTCCGAAAATCTCAAGTGAGCAATTCTGCTATAATTCGATTCAGTAGCAAAAGGTGACCGTCGGAGAAGCCAGTCATGTCTCATTCTAACGTCCGCGAAGACCAAGCACCCTATCAATCGGCGATCGACTTTCCATTGACGTTACGCGTGAACGATTCGTTCGAAGAATTCGTTCGGCTGAACCCCGACTTGGTCGTTGAGCAGAATTCCAATGGGGAAATCGTCATCATGTCACCAACTGGCGGCGAATCTTCGGAACGCAATGCAGAGCTGATTTTTCAATTGCGTGGGTGGGCAAAGCACTTTGGGGGAGCAACTTTCGACTCATCGGTCATTTTTTGTCTTCCAGATGGCTCGAAACGCTCGCCGGACGCATCGTGGATATCTGCAGAGCGGTGGATGTCGCTTTCTCAGGAAGACCGAAGAAAATTCCCTCCGATGGTCCCTGATTTAGTGATTGAACTAAGATCCCAAAGCGACCGACTGAATCAGCTCCAAGCGAAGATGCAATCCTATGTTGATAACGGAGTTCGTCTGGGATGGTTGATCGATCCGCAAGCATCCCAAGTCCATGTTTATCAGCCTGGTAGGGCGATTGAGACTCTTGAAGCCCCCGAAACGATTTCGAATATTCAAATATTGCCGGAATTCTTGCTCGACTTGAAACCAATCTGGAAGCAGTAAACGTTAGCAACACACGGCCAGTGCCGACCAAGCTACTTCCTTCTTGTATGCTTACCGCTCATGAATTTGAACCAGTGGCCGTTGGCATCCCGAATCTGGGACGAGAACAGGTAAGTGTTCTGATCAACGACTTCGATAATGTCTTGGTACTTAGCCATGCTGCCATCGCCTGAGAAGCTCGGGCCTTCGGCGTCCAAAGTAAGAACTCGACGATCAGCATCCAGCGATCCTTCGTAGAGCCAGTGATGAGTCGTGCATGAGGCGACAAAAGAACCCACGAATTTTCCGCGAACGGGATCGAAGCCCAAAGTTACCAAAGAGTGCATGGGTGTGTCGTCCGGTCCATCGGTTACCATTTCTCCGAGTGTCCATAACGAACCAAGCGCCCGAGTTGACTGCTTGCCAACGGATATCATCGGCGGTTGGTCGGGGCCCATGATACATTCCGTTTGAAGATCCCAGTCGCCAACCAATTGCAGCAGGTACTGGTGTTCGGGAGTTGGTTCAGGATTTTGCATACTTTCCTTTTCGAGGCTCTTTGAGTTAGTTAGGGTGTTTTTTCGCGCTCATGGTATCAGCGAATCAACGACGGAACAATCGACATTGATTTCCGAAGTTGCTCATGGCTCCCACAATGAATTTCGGATTTAAAAACTACCTCTTGAGTTTACTTATCATTTCGACTTTTACTTTGTCTTTGACCGTTCTCCAGTCCACGCCAAGTCTCTTTCCTGCCAAGTCGTATTGGCCCAATTGTGCGTAGACCATCGTGACATAAAGCTGAGAAATCTCGTCCAAAGTCATCTCGCCATCCAGCAACGAACGCACGAATGCATCAACATCTTGCTCCGAACGCTGGGGAGGGCAATTCAATACTGCTGGAGGAATGCGGCCAGTGGGTGTGTAGGACTTCCGAATCAAGACATTGCGTATACATTGCTCCAGTTCGCGAATGTTGCCCGGCCAATCGTAACCTCTTCCGAGATGTTGCTCGACCCATTTCACTACTTCGGAAGAAAGAGCTTCCGCTTCGGCTGGTAATTGGATCAAGATCCCTTTGGCGATGAATCGCGTTAACTCTAAAAGGTCTTCGGGGCGATCTTGGAGTTGCTCTTGTAAAGTTGGAGTTCGGACAATATCGGCACAAAGGCGATAGTACAAATCTTCTCGAAAGTTTCCACGACCGATTTCAGTTGTTAGGTCGCGGTTCGTGGCCGTAACGAATTTCCCTAAAAAGTGACGAGTCTTTGTTTCACCCACACGGGAAAAAGTTCTGGTTTGTAGAACTCGCAGCAATTTCACTTGAATTGATAGGTCGAGCTCTCCGATCTCGTCCAAGAAAACCGTTCCGTTCTGCCCACATGCTTCTAGCCAACCGATTCGCTCACCGACCGCACCAGAAAAAGATCCTTTGCAATGACCAAATAATTCGGACTCTATCAATGTGGCAGAAAGTGCAGAGAGATTTACTGCATAGAAAGGCTCCTTTTCAGCATCGTCGAATTTTTTGGTTGCCGGATTGAACGCTTGATATCGGGACATGCCGATAGCTCGGGCAACAAGTTCTTTGCCTGTTCCTGACTTACCCACAATCAGCGTTGTGATGTCCCCCATCGATTGATGAATACCCCGAATGTATCGGTTCATGTCGTGAGTAAAGATGGACTCCCATATTGCTGCTCGCAGTTTCGCAATTGGCATCGAACTGCCAATGATGAACTCAAAGATATGGCCGAAG
>CAITIF010000438.1 GCA_903892365.1 uncultured Pirellula sp.
AGGCTCAACTTTGGATACTTCCGTTTCCACTTCGATCGACAAGTCGTTTGCCAAATGCTCGCCAAGTGATTCCATTCGGGGCACTCCGACGAACCGATCCACGACCGCAATTTCGGAGAACGCTTCGGGTTTGTCAATCGAAACAATACGGCCTTCCCATTTGGCGACATGATTGTCCTGGCACCAAGATTCTAAGTAAGGTTTCAGAACCTGATCGCGTACCGTGAAGTACTGGGCCCCGTGATCAAATTGAGTTAGACCGTCAGAAATTCTGGTCGAAGTACGACCGCTCACGCGATGGGACTTTTCGAAACACTTGATTTGTAGCCCTTGGTCGTGAAGGATGCGGCTACATAGTAGCCCTCCCAGGCCAGTTCCAATCATGGCGATGCGAGGTGATGGCATCGCCACCGATCGGTCCACTTTTTGTTCGTAGGCTTCGATGCTGGTCCGATTTGCGTGCTCTGAAACGGGCCGCGGTCGTACGCTGCCCAAAATGGGTTGTTCAGGTTGGAAAGGTCGGTCAAATTGCCCAAGGCACCACAGTA
This sequence comes from uncultured Pirellula sp., assembly GCA_903892365.1. Lineage (GTDB taxonomy): Bacteria > Planctomycetota > Planctomycetia > Pirellulales > Pirellulaceae > JBKCUI01. The sequence goes on from CAITIF010000438.1 coordinate 549, forward strand.
TCCCACCGTACGAAGCTGGGTCTCTTCCATCGAGTGCGTAACGATGATTGAGATCAACCAACCGAGCTAGCGACTCCAAGTGATCAACCGACCATTCTAAGATAGCTTTTCCCCAAGTCATTCTGACGTTGTTATGAAGCTCCCCATGCTTGAGCAAACTGCGCTGTGCGGCATCCCAAAGTTGTTCGCCTGTTTTCGCACGAGCCAGCGTCTCCCAGGACAATCGTTTTCTCGCATCTGTGGCATGCTTAGAAAGGGTTGCCACCGCCCAAGATGGGAGGCTTGCGTTGGTTTCTAATTCTTCTCGGTAGTAACAAAAAGCATATGCCAGCTCGCGCCATATCAAGAGTTCGTCGAGGTACTTTTCAGCGCCGTCAGCAGACGCCTCGCGCGCGATACGAAACGGTGAGACCATTCCGTAATGAAGGTACGCCGACATTCGGCTGACGCTATCCACTTCAATTTGATTTCGACGCTTTGCGTATCCTCGCAATCCCTTCTGCCGAAAGGCCTGCCATCGCAAGTAACCCGAAGCAGAACCACCAAGGGTGTCAGACACCGGCCCGATCGAGTGATCGATATTGCACTGGGCTACGATCTTTGCGATGGATAAGTCTTGCAATTGCAACGACTCAAACGGGACCTTCGCTGGCTTCGTTTTGGCTTCGCACATTGGCCATGGCCGATCGATGCGTTCACGATATAAAACGCTAGTCGCGTCTCGAAAGGCAAAGGCTCGGTCATACGCCTTGCCCACCATTCGCGTCGGGACAACACAGGCGGTGTCAACAAGAACTATCGGACACCAATCGAGCTCGGCCAAACGTTCGGTCCACTCCCGCGTCGCTTCCAGGGGGAAATCGTCCGTCACCACCACGGCAGCAGACTTCACCAACTGTGCTAGCCGTGGACTGCGCGCGCCTTGGCGATCTACATGCAGCGCATAATCTATCCCGAGTTCCGCGTACCGGACTTGCAGATCTCTGGCAGCTTCTAAAATGAAGGTGTGGTGCCGGTCCGAAGCAAAACGATACTGCTCCGAAAGACCTTGATAGACCAAGATTGGCAGATCGAGCTTCTCCGCCAAATGCAAGGCAACATCCAGAGCGGGATTCTCGTCAGCTCGAAGGGCATGATGAGTCCAGTACAAGACGAATCGACCCGCGAACCGCGTACGATCCTTGCAACCGGCGGATCGCAACCAACTGCGTTCCGCCAAGTGCTGGGGCAAGCTGTTCAGAATTTTAGGGACTTGATCGTGGTGGCTATTCATGATGGAATAGTAGCTGGCAGTCAAGCGATTACTGCTTGGCGGCTCCATCAGCCGTGCGGTCAGCTTTTATCCAATCGTTCCCGTTGAGAATCACGTAATTCAAGCCCCATCATCGTAACCATGTTTACCAGCTCGGATTGTCCGCGAAGGGAAAGCTTTTTGCCAATCGCAGTTTTGTGACGTTCTATCGTTTTAGGGCTTCGGAACAAGATCGAAGCTACCTTGGGGATGCTCATTCCGTGCCCCAGCAACACCAAGACCTCTAACTCACGCTTGGTAAGTACGTTCAGAGGTCCAAGGTCAATGTACTTGGATTCAACCGACTCCAAATCGGGCGGAATGGAATTGGACATGACAGCGTTGCTCGAAGTGCGGCTCACCACTAATACTCGATTGTGTGGCGGAAGGTTGTCTTTGAGCGGCCAAATTGTCGATTCAATTGGCTTTCCCAAATAGATATGTCTCAATCGTATTGGTTTTCCCTCTCGAAGAACTCGAGCGATCAGACTGAGCCTTTCAGCAACAAATTCCTTGGGATGGAAGTCTGCGATGGTCTTGCCTGCGTAATCGACATCCGTGGTGCCTGAAAACAGAACCAAGGACGTGTCGTTGACAAAAAGCAATCTTCCATTGGCATCTGTGATACTGATTCCTACGCCGGGTGTCTGCGAGATTGCATTCCAAGCAGCCAACGATAGTGAACTCTCGCCAGAGTCAAAGCGACGTTGCTCCTTCTTGAGATGCTTCGTTTTTGATGCAATGGAATTCGAGCTCAAGATAGGTGTTTTGCTTACGAATGGCTCATGGAAATAAGGGAATCTCCTCATGGTCCAACTTGGACGATCTTCCGATACTATTATTGTGACGCTTTGCGGAAGATTCATTTTCCTGGAGCGTTTTGGGGAGGGAAGTTCTGGGGCAGTTCTTCCTTCCCCTTTTTCGTAGACTTATTGGACTTTGGCTGGGAAAATCGCGAC
>CAITIF010000439.1 GCA_903892365.1 uncultured Pirellula sp.
ATCTGTGTTACCATACGCTCAGCTAGGATCTTGGGGAGTACGTATCCTTCTGCAGCTCCACGTTTGAAAGCTTCGATCGAAGCATTTACCCATACGTCAAAGTCTTCGATTCGCCCCAGCCAGTTCTCATAATCCTTCACGCTCTTGAATGGTTGGCTACTGCTGCCGCTTCCCAGTTGAGCGAATAGTAAATGCAGGCCATCGAATTGATGAGTTGGGATGCGTTCAAAGTCGAATGAGATCGCTTCCAATTGGTTGGTCAATTCGAACTGCAAAATCTCAGCAGCCAGTTCGGTTTCGGTTGAAGCCTTACCTTCGGGAGCGGATTTCAATTGGGCGAGAGTATCTTGGAAGAAATACTTTCGTTGAGCCACATGATCGGGTGAAGAAGTGATAGCCAGTCGATCGTTGTAGCGTGCATCGCCTTGCATGGTGGCGTCCACGGGAAACAGAATCAGACGGCGTTCATGGTATTGCTCGAACAATTTCCGCAAATAATCTTCCCTAGACGGCTCTTCCGCCCAGAGTGTAGTCCCTAGGCTGAGCCCCAGGAAAAGCACACCGACGCACCAACTTACACCAAGAAAGCTCGAATTCCTAAGCATTGACCGCATTGCGGGGCTCCATTCATCGTTCAGCAGGATAATCGGTTTACGGCAAAAAAGAGAGGGATTTGGTTCATTAGTATAGGGTTCGGCACAACATTTCTAAGTAGGGATTGGCCCTAAATTGACCTGAAGCGTTTTCGAAAACCGATTTGGCAACTAAACTTGGTGGATTGCTTTACCACATAATTTAGAGAATTCACTGCGACATGCGTCCTAACTTTCGTCGAAATAGTTCGCCCCCTCCACGGCCCAATCGGTCGATCCAGAACCCCTCCCCTGCCCCACTTTCTCCAAGTTCTGACGCGGTGTTGTCGGTGGTGACTATCGGTTCGGAAATCCGTCATCCATCGATCTACAAAAAGCGGATTACCGATATCGACGGTTATCCTGAGCCAGGCGAATGGGTCGCCGTTAACGCCGAGCCTAAAGGAAACTTCTTTGGTTACGGCATCTACAATCCATTAGCCGAAATCTCATTGCGAATGTTTCGCTATTCGGCTCAGCGTCCTGATCGAGCGTTTTTCGAGCAGCTTTTACAACAAGCAATCTCGCTGCGGCATGACGTTTTGGATCTCCCTGCCAAAACGGATACGTATCGTTTAGTGCATGCGGAGGCGGATGGTTTTCCCGGGCTAGTGATCGACCGATTCGGTGACACGTTGAGTGCGGAAGCGTTCAGCTTAGGAATGTTTCAGCGCGGGCCTGAAATTTTGGAGATGGCGTGTCAATTAACGGGTGCCCAACATTGGTTGTTACAACCGAGCCCACATTCGGAAGAACAAGAGGGCTTCGCGGCTGACCCGATCAAATCGAGCGGTGCGCCGGGCGCGATAACGGTACAGGAATATGGGACCCGTTTCCGAGTGAAGTTTGAAGGTGGGCACAAGACGGGCTTCTTCTGCGACCAACGTGAAAATCGGCGTATGCTAGCCGAGTTCACTAAAGGAAAAAGTGTGCTCGACCTTTGTTGTTACAGCGGTGGATTCGCGATTCAAGCAAAAGTGCTCGGACAAGCAGACGAAGTGGTGGCGGTTGATCTCGATGAACGGCCATTGCAGCAAGCGAAAGAAAACGCCAATCTGAATCAAGCGCGTATCAAGTTTGCTCAGTCCGACGTGTTCCCTTACATGCGCGATTTGATTCGCGTTGGCAAGCAGTATGACGTGGTGGTGCTCGATCCACCGAAGTTGATTCGTTCGCGAGAAGAGATCGAAGAAGGAACTCGAAAACACTTTGATCTCAACCGATTAGCGATGCAATGTGTCAAGCCAGGTGGGATTTTGCTAACGTGCACTTGTGCAGGTCTGTTGGCAGGTGATGAGTTCCAGCGTTTAGTGATCTCGGCATCCAAGCAAGCTGGGCCATTGGATGGGACATTGGATGATGGGCGTCCGCGACATGCGCCCCGGCCGATGCAGATCTTGCATCGAACCGGAGCTGGTCCCGATCATCCGATCTCTGCGTGGTGCCCTGAGACCGAATATCTCACTGCGATTTGGGCGCGAATGGGATAACTTTTGGTCTTCATTCACACTTGCTAGGCATTAGTTGTTTTTCGTGGGTCTGAATTGATGGATCCACGACAAGTAAGGGCTGGCATAACGTGTCTGGATCCAGAGTTTGCCTTGTCCCTGAAAGCGACATACGAGTCCTTCACCGCTGAAGAACAGGCGTTTGAA
>CAITIF010000440.1 GCA_903892365.1 uncultured Pirellula sp.
CAGACCGTTACCTTGTTCGCTCGAAGTTCCGAAAGATCCAGCAATCCCAGATCTAGGTTTTGGTCCAGAAAACTGGCTGAATGCGATTTCTTCCATTGCGACAGGATTCCGAACTCGGCAAGTCGTTGAAGTCGAAGGCCTTGAATGGCTTTGCTTTCCACGCCCTGTAAATGCTGAGTTAGGAGCGTCTTGCTGAGATATCCATGCGTTCGTTCGACCGCTCGCAAGATCGTGCAAATCAAATCATACACAGCCTTGCTCTCGGTCGGTAACAATGCTGGGCTGGAACCCGAGAGTCCAATGGAAGGTTCCTTCAAGCCATTCTTGGGGACCAAAGCACCTTTTTTAATTGGTTCTTGCAAAACCGGCGCAGACGCTAGTTGCGATGGCTTGAGATCGGGCGTTTTCGAAAGCTCGGGTTTTGCTGCCAGCTCTGGATTCTTGGGAAGCTCGGGCATTTTCGGCCAGCCGGACTTTCCTTGGCAACGATCGCAAATTCCGCAATTGGCTGCCGAACGATCGCCAAAGTATTCCAGAATGGTACGTTGTCGGCATGCACGGCTTTGTGCAAACGCGACCATTTGGTCCAGTTTTTCGTAGTCTGCTTTTTTGCGTGCAGCTAAGGTTTCGTGATCAATCTTTAGGTCAGCGAATGGCACGTCACGTCGGCGAAAATGGATAGCTCGCCCACGAAATGGAGGTACATACTCGAAGCTTTCTAATTTGCTTAGCTCTCGAAGGTTTCGATTCAAGGCCTCCCGATCCATTTGTAATTGCTGCATCAACCATCTCGGGTGAATGTAGACCGCTTCGTCGCGTCGATCGCCGATAGCCTTCTCGACAGCCCGCAACACCGTGCGGCGCACGGTGGCTTCTTTGGGTAATAAGTCGACCAATGTTGGTAGCTTGCTGCTGATGCGGAACATAGCCAGTCCGCCGGCCACTTCGAGTCTTTCCATGACTGCCGTGCGTCCAAGAATCTGCAAACACGAATTGATTGCTTCGGTAGTCGCGGGTGCATTAGAAAGTTCGCGAATCTCTTCTGCGGTAAGTTCGATCGGAACCTCCGTTCTTGTGACCAGAAAATCGTAGACCTGTTCGAGTAGTTGACGAGGAGGGTTCGCGTTTTCGATAAAGAACTCTTGAACATAGCGGTCTTGCGAACTGTACAGCAAGACGCATTGGGAAAGCAATCCATCGCGTCCCGCTCGGCCAGCCTCTTGGTAGTAAGCCTCCAGCGTTCCTGGCATGTTGTAGTGAATCACATAGCGAAGGTCGGATTTGTCGATACCCATCCCAAAGGCATTGGTCGCAACGATGACTTTCAGCTGGTCCCGCATAAACTGATCCTGCACCAATTTGCGTTGGTCAGGCATCAAGCCGGCATGGTAGGCTCCGACGCTTACTTTGACTTCTTTGGCAATTTGCTCGACCAGGGCTTCGCAGCGTTTACGAGTCGCAGCGTAGATAATTCCCGTACCTGATTGGTTTGCCAAAAACTCCATCAGTTGTTTGTCCTTCTCTCGGTCCCCCATGCATTGAACTGAACCGAAGTACAGATTGTCGCGAGCGAATCCGGTAATGAAGTGCTTTGCGACTCGCAGCTTCAATGAGTCGACGATGTCTTGCCGTACGCGAGGGGTTGCGGTCGCAGTCAACGCGATTGTTTGGACATCCCCTAAAGCTTCGCGAAAGCGGCCAAGTCGATGGTAGTCTGGGCGGAAATCGTGCCCCCATTCGCTGATGCAATGGGCCTCGTCGACTGCTAGCAACTGCACAGGTGTCGAGCGAATTGCTTCGAGAAACTTGGGGTTTCGCAGTCGTTCCGGGGCGACATACACCAGAGAATAATGTCCACCAGCCACGTGTTCAAGGCGCTGGTTTTGTTCGGCGGGGGACAAAGTACTGTTGATCAACGTGGCCGAAATTCCACGCTTGACCAGCGCATCGACTTGGTCTTTCATCAATGCGATCAGCGGTGAAACGACGATGGTCAGGCCGCTCCGCACCAGGCTGGGCAGTTGATAACAAAGGCTTTTGCCGCCCCCGGTCGGCATGACGCACAAGCAATCGTGGCCCGCAATCACGTGGCTGATGACTTCTTGTTGTCCTTTACGGAATTCTTGTAGGCCAAAACGGCCTAAAGCTTCCTGCAAGTCCACTTGTCCTACTGCGGCCATAAACAATCAATCCTCTTGCCGCTATCCTTGTTTTGGTACACACTTCGAAGGCGATCATTTTCGTAGGGATCGTTCCAGATGACAAGTACTGATGGAAGCCAAGCAAAGCTCTTTCCGAGGAAAGCGATCGAATATGGACTTGTTTGCTCATGCTGAAAAGGGAAATCGAGACAAAGCCTTGCCATTGGCGGCTCGGATGCGTCCTCGTTCGCTAAGGGAATTTGTTGGCCAAACTCATATCCTCGCCCCTGGTAAATTGCTTCGGCGTTTGATTGAAGCTAAGCGTTTGCAATCGGTTTTGTTTTATGGACCGCCCGGAACGGGAAAGACAACGCTGGCGCATTTGATTGCCTTCGAAACGGGGGCGCAGTTTCGTCAAATGAATGCAGTGACCAGCGGCATTAAAGAACTGCGTGAAGCTTTACAATGGGCCAAAGACGAAGTTTCGATGGGGCAAGCTCGTCCGATCCTGTTTATCGACGAGATCCATCGCTTCAATCGTGCACAACAAGATGCCTTGTTGCCGGATGTCGAAAATGGAATCGTTGCCTTGGTCGGAGCCACTACCAGCAATCCCTTTTTCTCCGTGAACGGCGCTCTTTTGAGCCGGTCCCAGCTGTTTGAGTTAAAGCCGCTCACCGAAGACGAGATCGTTCAGTTGTTGCAAAGTGCCATTGAAGACAAGTCGCGGGGGATGGGCATGTACCCGATCGAAGTTCAACGCGAAGCCTTGGAGTACTGCGCCACGATGGCCGAAGGGGACGCCCGGCGAGCGCTTGGGGCGATCGAATTGGCTATTTTGTCTTCGGATAGTTCGCCAATCGTTTTGGATGTTGGGCTGGTGCGCGAAAGCATGCAAAAAAAAGTCCTTCAATTCGATGCAAGCGGGGATCAGCATTATGACATGGCAAGCGCGCTGATTAAAAGCATTCGCGGGTCCGATGTCGACGCTTCTCTTTACTGGCTTTCGCGATGCATTGAGAGTGGCGAGGAGATTCGATTTCTCTGCCGTCGGCTCGTCATCCTCGCCAGCGAAGACATCGGAAATGCCGACCCGCATGCCTTGCCATTAGCGGTCGCGGCAATGCAAGCTTGTGAATTCGTCGGGTTGCC
>CAITIF010000441.1 GCA_903892365.1 uncultured Pirellula sp.
AAGACCCATCGGACAATCCTTCAACACGAATCGCTGTGATGCCCGTCAGATTGGTTTTGGCGCGGAACTTATAAACATCCAATTGAGGATTGGTACCAGTAAACAAAAACGATCCATCATTTTGTTTCGTGACCGTTGCCCCACCCTGCGACTCGGCATGAAAAGGTTCCAAAATCAGCCAAGTCGCCTGGGTTACATCGTCGGGTTGGGACTGCTTCCGCCAAGCATCAAACCGATTACCTAGTTCGTTGCGATCAAAGTCAGCAAGCCGATTTACGATCGGTTCATGTTCCGATTGATATTTTTCAAGGGCCAGCCGATCGCCCTCCGGGTCGACAGCCACATCATAATCGCTTCGGACGGTGGTGGTGAATGCATTGACGATCCCGTAGTAATCCGCGTTAGGAATGGGATCGAATTTATGATCATGGCAGCGTGCGCATCCAATCGTCAGCCCCAACATGGTTGTGCCCATGGTTCGAGCCATATCGTCTAATTCGTCGTAACGTTCCTTTTCTGCTTGGCTGATCGTGATTTGTGTCGCGTGCACCCCAGCCGCTAGGAAACCGGTGGCCGCTAAAGCTTGCGGATTGTTAGGCGCAAGCTCGTCACCAGCAAGTTGCCACTGCAAGAACTGATCGTAAGGCATATCGTCATTCAGAGCTCGAATCACGAAATCGCGATAGTGATAAGCATACGGTCGATCGTAGTCTTGCTCGTAGCCGTGGCTTTCGGCAAATCGCGCGATATCCAACCAGTGCCGTCCCCATCGCTCGCCATAATGAGGGCTGGCCAGAAGGCGATCGATGAGTTGTTCAGTGGCTCTCGGGTCCGAACTTTGTTCAAAGGCTGCCACTTCGCTATAGGGAGGGGGGAATCCAACCAGATCGAGATAAAGGCGGCGAATCAGCTTGGCTTTGCTCGTAGGCGGGTTCGGCGAAACTCCTTGTTTCAGCATCGCATCCAGAATAAACCGATCGATCCCGTTATGGACCCAAGATTTTGCGAGCTCCCCTAAATCGCTGTCCGATGGTTGGATGGTTTGTGAGAGCCCTTGGTAAGCCCAATGCTTTTTCTCGGTCTCGAAATCGATCGTTCGCTGCTTGGCGTGCTTCTGTGCTTGCAATCGAGGGTCTGGGGCCCCCATGGCAATCCACTGCCTCAATAGTTCGATTTCCTTTTCAGGAAGCTTGCCTTCGGGAGGCATCTGGGTAGGAGCCTCGTCGGAATAACTCAGAACTTGAAAAACGAGACTTTCATCAGGAGCACCTGGAACGATAGCGATTCCGCTGTCCCCTCCCTGCTGCCAGCCCGGTTTGCTGTCCAAATAGAGATTGGCGTGCAGTTCCTTCGCTTCACCGCTGTGGCACTTGTAACACCGGCTTTGAAGGATTGGTCGGATATTCTGTTCGAAGAAGTGAACTTGGTCTGGTGGAATAGCATCTTCCACGGAAGCTCGAGCCAAGGTTGCGAAAATAGCAACGCCAGCAAGCACGCAGCCTGATGCAAACCGAGAAAGAATGAGAGGCACTTGGTAAATCCTCGATGGGTAGGCTTAGATGCGTTAGCGGGGAATCGCGGGCAGTGATGCGGGAGGGTGGGCAACGGTGGCTGGTGATACTCTGCAGTTTAACGTAACTTTATGACCCGCCGAATCGATTGCTAGAGAGTCTATCTTGAGCCGGTTTCTTCCGAAAGTCAATCAGCCCACAGCGGACGAGGCAACGAGTCCCGACCACCTCGCAACGATCGAGACGAACAGTCCTTTTCTCGAATTTCTTCAAAAAAATCTTCATTTCGATATTGGCTTGTTGAATCGACATTGGCACAGTCTGTCCATTTCCACTAAACTCCCCACTTATCGCGGTTCGCCGATACCATTGCTAGCAAAACCGCGTTTCAATTTAATCCACAGGGAGGGTGGTCATGGGCAAGGAATCCATACGCTTTATTCATGCAGCCGACTTTCATCTTGAACGTCCGATGCAAGACTTGCTTGATTTGCCAGAGCATTTGAAACAAGCGTTAGTCGACGCCCCTTGGAAAGCCGCCGAGACAATCTTTGAAACGGCCTTGGTGGAGAATGTAGACTTTCTCTTGTTGGCTGGAGACTTGCTGAATCCGGTTGCGTGTGGTGCATGTGGCCCGGCGTTTTTGCTCGAGCATTTCGAGCAGCTCCGCCAACGCAACATTCAGGTCTATTGGGCAGCGGGCACGGTGGACGATCCTGATCGATGGCCGGATGCGGTTTCGCTTCCATCGAATGTGCACTTGTTTTCGAAGCGGCAGCTCGAGCCGGTGGTCCATCGTCGCAATGGGTTTGCCTTGGCAACGATTCTTGGCCGGTCCAACGATGGACGCGAGTCGATCCGAGCTGCCGAATTTCAAGCAGAAGCGGACGACACTTACGTGATTGGTCTTGCACACGGGGTAGCGGACCGGGATTCATTGATCAGTCAGCGGATTGACTATTGGGCTTTGGGAGGCAGTCATTCGCGCCAAACTTTGCATGGCGAGGCACCGCACATGCGAATTGCGGGTACGACGCAGGGGCGTTCCTTTTCAGAAGATGGGGCCCACGGTTACTGGACGGTGGAAGTGGACGGCAATCATGACGCTCAGATTACGGCTCAAGATGTAGATACGTTTCGATATATCACACAAACGCTTGACACCGAAGATTTGGCTCTGGGTCGCGATATTCGCCAGCTGATGACCAAACGCATATCGCGACTTCAATCGGAGAACGGTGCTAGGCACTTGATTGTTCGGTGGAGAATTGAGATGGACTTAGAGAATTCGTCCCAGGTGGGGCCTGCAGCGATCGAAGAGATACTGTCTTGGCTTCGCCGCGAATATGGGCACGGTTCCTGTTCTGTGTGGTCTACGGACATCGAAGTGTTATCACCCAAATCCTTTCCATCCAAGTGGCAAGAAGAGGACACGATCTTGGGCGATTTTTTAAGAACCGCCACCGAGAATCGCAAGACGCTTGGAAAGAACATCAATCTTAAGCCGATCGTCGAAAGCGAAACGCCAGGCACCCCGGCTTGGGAGGCACTACTGGCCAATGAAGACTCCAACGCTTCCATGCAAATGCTCGACCGTGCAACCTTGCTTGGCGTGGACATGTTGCGTGGTCACAAAGTGGATTTACTGGCTCCGACAAGAAGATTTGGAGGTACCAAGGCATGAAGGTACGAGATATTCAGATAGATGGTTTTGGTGTCTGGTCTGGTCTTTCGGTCGATTCCATGGCCGAAGGGATGACGGTTTTTTACGGACCAAACGAAGCAGGGAAAACGACCCTGATGAACTTTCTCCGAACGATGCTGTACGGTTTCACCGCCGAGCGTCGTCAACGCTATTTGCCACCCGTGTATTCAGGCAAACCGGGCGGGGCCATGCGAGTCAGTGGGCCAGGCGGCGGCTACGAGATCGCTCGGCGTGCAACCTTAAACGACCCTAGCATTGTTGGTCAACTCACGGTCACCAGCTCGGATGGGATCACGCAAGGGCAGCATCGATTAACATCGCTCCTCGGCAGCGTCGACGAATCGATCTTCACCAACGTCTTCGCTATCGGTCTTCGCGAGCTACAAGAATTAAGTACTCTGGACGATACGGCTGCAGCAGACGAGTTGTATAAACTATCGAGCGGCTTGGATCGCGTTTCGCTCGTGGATGTCATGCGCCAGCTCAAAGCTGCTCGCGGGCAGATCGTTACGGACGCAGCAGACTCGGGGCAAATGGCAACGATGCTTGCGAAACGTGAAAAGCTTCGCGATGAAATCGAGCAACTAACGGTCCGGGGACGTCGCTGGGGCGAACTAGCTGCCCATCGCAAGAACCAACAAACAGAAATCGAAGAGCTGAAGCAACGCGTCGCCCAATGGGAACTCGAAGCCAAAGCGGTAGAAACATCGCTCCAAGTCCGCGATCCCTGGGTCCAACGCGATCTTGCTCGCGGACGATTGAAGGCACTTAATGCTCGCGTTGATCTGCCCGAAAATGCAGTCATCAAACTCAATGAAATTCAAGACCAAATCGATGAGAAGCGACGCCAGATCCAGGCTGTCAAGGAAGATCGAAAGCAGATCCGACGCCGCGCCAGCGATATGCCCGTCAGCAAAGGGATTCTATCCTTAGCTGGTAAGATCGAGGCCGCGGGGGAACAGGGGCCATGGATCTCATCGCTCCAAAAGCAAATCCAACGCTTGGAATCCGACTACGCTCAGACTCAAGAGCAATTGATCGAAGACGCGAAACGACTTGGTTTGAGTGAACAAGATCAAGCCGCTTTGCTTGGCGATAAACGTCTTGCCAACATGCCCGATTTGTCACGTCAGGCCATCAGTCAATTAGCAGGTCCTGCGCGGGACGTTCGCGTCCATCAGCTTCGGCTCAAACAAGCTAAAGAACAAGGGCTGAACGACAAGAAGGAAGCGGAGCGGCTTGCTGCCGAAATCGATGAGTTCTTGGCGGTCCGAAACGAAGATGACTTGCAAAGAGCACACAAAAATTACAATGACTTGCTGCTGTCCCTGCGCAAGAGCCAAAATCTCGAAGATCGCCTCGACAAGCTTCAGAAGCACAAGAAAGAAATCGAAGTCGATGCTGTTGGCTTAGAAAGCGAAGAAGGGTTGCCGATCGACCACGTCTTCCGATTGGCTCCACCATTCGTGCTGGGCTCGGTCATGCTGTTCTTAGGTTTAGGACGATTCTTTGGTTGGCAAGTGACCGGTTCTAGTACTGCAAAAACATTGGGGCGAACCGTCTCGACCGCTGCCGAAATTGCTGCCCAGCAAGCTCAACAATCCGCAGGCCTCCTTTGGTTCCTGTTGGGCATGGCAATCCTTATTGGCACCTACTACTATTGGAAGCGATTGGAAGATACCTCGCGAATCGACCTAAAGGATTGCGATTCCCAACTAGACGCTTTGAATATTCAATTGCGAAAAACGGAAGCCGAACGGGACGAATTGCAAAAAGGAATGCCAGAGCATCCTGGATCATTGGAGCAGCGAATCCGTGAAGCCGAGCATGAAGTCGCACAGTGCGAGGCATTCTTGCCTGTCTTCCACAATCTTCAAGCCGCCCAACAACGCTATAAGACAGCCAAGCAACATGGCATGGAAGCAGCTACCGGTCTCAAGTCGGCTCGCCATCAGTGGAAAAAAACGCTCGCGCAACTGGGGCTAGCGGATTCGCTATCACCCAAGAGCATTCGGATCTTAGCAGAAGGGTATGAGTCGTTGTTGCAAACGCGTCGACGTCTCAAGACTCAGCAAGATGAACTCGATTCGCGCAAGCTGGAAATGTCGACCTCGCTCCAACGCATCGAAGCCTTGTCGTTGCAATTAAAAGTTGCAATCGATGACACCAACAATGATGCTCGCGATCCTTCGCAAAGCAAAATGATGGAACGGATGGATCAGTCACGCGATAGCTCGCAGTCCGTCTCTGGAAAGAATGCTGATCGCCGCGAACAACGTGATCGTCGCGAACAGCGGGAACATGGCCGGGATCAACGCAGCCGCGATGAACAAATGGCCATTCGAGCCGCATCGGCCGCGTCGCAAGTCTCGGACGGTCTTTCCGATGGCCCGATCATGAAGCTTCAAGAACTATCGAACACCCTGGCCCAACATCAACAGTACATTGCGCAGCGCAAGCAATTGCGAGCAGAAGACGAAGAACTCGCACGCAAACAAAAATCGCTACAGAAGTTGTTCGATCGTTGGGTCCGAGCCCGGCAATCCCATCTGGCCGACCTTGGCGTCGAAGATCAACAGCAACTGGAAGACCAGCTTTCGCTCAAACATCAATACTTGAAACTGCAAGAAGATATCGCGAATCTGGATTCCAGAGTCAGCGGAATCATCGGCGGCCATGTTCCGTACGACTCCATTGCTAGACTCCTAGAAAACGCGCCCGCTGGAGAACTGGAGAAACGATGGGATACTCTTGGACAACGCGTTCAGCAAGCAGAGGAACGCATTTCTCAGCTCCTTCAGCGGCAAGGGGAAACATCACAAGAAATGAAGAGCTTGGCGGCAGACCGTCGGTTATCCGAGGCAAAACTCGAACTGGCATGCCTTGAAAAGCAAATGGTTGTATGTGGAGAGCACTGGCGTACGCTAAGTGCAACAACGTGCATGCTTGAAAAAGTTTGTGAAGTTTATGAAACCGAACGGCAACCGGAGACTCTGCGCGAAGCATCCACTTTCCTTAAGCAGCTAACCGACGGAAAGTATGTTCGAGTATGGACCCCCTTGGGCAAGAATGCACTTCGCATCGATAACGATAAGAATCAAAGTCTGCCGTTGGAAGTTCTTAGCCGTGGCACTCGCGAAGCGGTTTTCATCGCCTTGCGACTGTCGCTTGCCGCTGCATATTCTCGACGAGGGGTCACGTTGCCATTGGTGCTAGACGACGTTTTGGTCAACTTTGATTCGATCCGAGCTACCAACGCTGCGAAAGTCCTTCGCGATTTCGCAGCCCTGGGGCATCAAGTGGTCATGTTCACTTGCCATGAACACATCATGAAGATCTTTCACAATATTCATGTTCAAGTTCGCGTTCTGCCCATGCAAGGCCAAACGGGCGAAGCGAAGATATACCAGCCACACGACACGCCAGTAGCTCGCATGCCGGAGCCGATCGTTATTCGCAAGCCAGAAGTCGTCATTGAATCGGCAGAGCCACCGGTCGAGGTTTATATCCCCACACCGATCGTACAACCGGTTGCCATCGTTGAGCCCACAGCGATCGCGAACGATCCGATGCCCGACTTGGAACCACCGCCACCTGTGGTTCTAAAGCCGAAACGTCAACCCGTTCCGATCACGATGTTGACCGATGAAGAACCTTTCATGGGCATCGATCGACTTTGGTACGATTATGACGAAGAGCCAGCCGTTGAAACCACGCAACGATTGTGGTCAGAGATTGATCAATTGCACGTCCCCTTGGAAGGTGAACCTCACGATCTGTGGTGGAGTGCAACAAAGGGGGAATAACACGTTGCAGAAGGAATGGGGAGCAGCGAAGATTGCAAGTTGAGGCAATAGCTGAAACACAGAGATTGCAAACTTGCGATTTCCACCGGTTGAATACACGGTCAGGATAGAATGCCCGACCAAATCCGACTAGGATATCTGTCGGTTGAGCCACCCGCAGCCAGCCTCCTTCCTTCCCTTCCCAAATTAGAATCCCAAATGCATTTCTATTTGACACGTCTGTTTTCTATTGCCATAGTTGCTTATGTTTTTTTTCCAGCTTTAGCGTTTTCCGACGGCTATGATCCTGCTAGGTTTGAAAAATCGGTCGTCGCTTCGGGACTAATCCAGCCGATGGAAATGGCCATCGCACCTGACGGTCTCATTTATCTGATCGAGCTGGGTGGGGACTTAAAGTGCATTGACCCAGCGAACAATAGCGTACGCACCATAGGTCGTGTATCAGTGACTACGATTCAAGAGAATGGCTTGATCGGAATCGCTTTGGACCCCGGCTTTGCTGCGAATCGTTGGATGTATCTGCAATACTCGCCACCCGATTTTTCGGGACAACGTATCAGTCGATTCACCATCCGTGACGGGGTTCTTGATCCATCGAGTGAGATTCCATTGCTTCAATACGAGGAGCAACGACAAGAATGTTGTCACCATGCTGGTTCCATGGAATTTGGGCCTGATGGCAATCTCTATATTGGAACAGGCGATAATACGAATCCGTTTGGATCCGAGGGATTTGCCCCCATCGACGAACGGCAAGACAAATCGGCCTTCAACGCTCGAAGAACTTCGGCCAATACCAAGAGCTTCAACGGCAAAATCTTGCGTATACGTCCACTACCAGAAGGTGGGTATGCGATCCCGGAAGGAAATCTGTTTCCAAAAGACGGGTCGATTGGTTTGCCCGAGGTCTTTGTCATGGGATGTCGCAATCCATGGCGGATCAACGTAGATCAGCGGAGCGGTTTCTTGTACTGGGGTGATGTCGGTCCCGACGCTGGTGGCGAAGGACCTCGAGGCCCACGCGGCTATGACGAAGTCAATCAAGCGAAGGTTGCAGGCAACTTTGGCTGGCCGCACTTCATCGCAAACAACAAACCCTACCATGATTTCGACTTCACGACGGGCGAACTTGGCCCAGCCTTCCATCCGGATAAGCCGATGAATCCATCCGCATTTAATTCAGGATCCAAAGATCTTCCTCCTGCACAGCCCGCATGGATTTACTATCCCGCTGCGAACTCAAAGGAGTTTCCCGAACTAGGCTCTGGCGGCCGAACCGCGTGCGCCGGGCCAACGTTTTATTACAACAAATCAAATCCATCGGATACTCAATTCCCTGAGCAATTCAATCGCTCCCTTTTCATTTTCGAGTGGTCGAGAAACTGGATCGCCGCCGTACACCTTAAGGAAGACTCCAGCATCGATCGCATCGAGCCCTTCCTACCAAACACTCCATTCATTCGCCCCATCGATCTCCAATTTGACGCCAAGGGAGCTCTTTACGTTCTCGAGTACGGTGAAACTTGGGGAGTGAACGCGGATGCCAAGTTGTCTCGCTTGGAGTATCGTCGTGGCAATCGCCCACCTACGGTTCAAATTCAAAGCGATCGCTTTGCTGGCCGAGAGCCTTTATCGATTCAGTTGACTAGCGACGGAACCGCAGACAAGGACCGCGACTCACTTCAGTATCAATGGAGCGTTGTCAAGGTAACCGATGCCCAAAACGCGATCGCTCAAGGTCCCTCGGCAATGCCAAAGCCCATTGGAAACGAGGCCACTGCAACAGCAACATTCGAATCAGCCGGAATCTACTCGGTGATCCTAGAAGTTTCCGATTCCATGGGCGGACAGGCAAACGCGACCACGAACATTGTGGTCGGCAATAACATGCCTGAAGTAAGCTTCCTATCACCTTTAGACGGTGACTTCTATGACGCTGGCTCTACCATAGACTATCGAGTGCAGATTCGGGACTTAGAAGACGGAACCTCCAATCCGAACGAAGCGGATCCTGACGAGCTCGAATTCATCGATGCCGATGCACCCAAGCGTGTCACCGTTCAAGCCAATATGGTGAGTGCAAACTCGAACGAGAATCCAGATGCCGTGCCAATCGGCTTGAAGCGCATCCGAGGAAGCGATTGTCTGAATTGCCATGCGATGGACCGTATGCTGGTCGGGCCCGCGTTCTTGGAGATTGCAAACAAGTATCGGGATCAACCGAATGCGGTTGCTACCACCGTGGATCGAGTCCAAAAAGGCTCCTCGGGGGTATGGGGGAAAGTTCCGATGTTACCTCATGCACAGCATTCCCAACAAGAAATACGGGAGATGGTCGATTGGGTCTTTGCGTTAAAGCCGGACCCCTCGAGCGCAATGGTGACAGGGGTTTCCAATACCGTTGGCCTTTTGCAAGACAAAAAGGAATTTGAAGGTGGGCTTCGCTTGACGGCCAACTATCTGGATCTAGGCCGCGATGCCATTCCAGCTTTGAGCGGCACCAAATCCATTGCGCTTCGTTCGCGAACCATTCAAGCGGAAAACGCCTCCGGCATCCACTCCATGCAAGTGCTAGGATCTCACGAAGCAGGTCAAGGAAAATTCTGCGGAGCCATCAATCACGGTTCTTACTTGAGGTTCGACAACATTCCCATCGACCGAATTGGAAAACTGAAGGCTCGAGTTACCTCGGCGGGTGCGGGGGGAATCATCGAGGCACGAATCGGGGCAGTGGACGGACCGGTGGTTGCCAAATTGCCCGTCAAGGTGAATGGCTCCTGGAACGATTGGTACGAAATCGAAGCGAATTGGGACAATTCGTTGCCATCGCAATCGTCTCTCAAAGACTCGGTATCGGAAAAACGCGAGGCTGTGTTTTTCGTTTGCGTTAACGAAGCGATGCCGGGCGGCCTGATGAACATCGATTGGATTCACTTCGGGAAATAGAAGGCTGCAAACTCTCTAAAATCGCGAGGGCGAAAGTTGCCTGAGGCTTACGCCCCCTTGTGTTTGGCATGTGCATAATCAAGCATTTTTCTTGGCGATCGAACATTCGAGGGCGATCGATGGTTATCATGTTCCAAACTGATTTGAGCCCATTTTCTCGTTGCTGCAACTTTTTATGTCCGAGCCATCAATAGGTCCTGATGCTACTGAAGCATCCGCTCTCGTGAATTCCCCTTCGTCCACCCCAAGACCCTCGCACATTTTGGAAGCCAAGGAACTCTTCGAAGCGGCTGTTCGCGAGGTAAGCAAGGTTTTTGTAGGGCAGGATGAATTGGTTCTTACCTCGCTGGTCGCGCTCTTTTCGGGCGGTCACGTGCTGATCGAAGGGGTTCCTGGGCTCGGCAAGACCTTGTTTGTTCGAACGCTTGGACACGTTTTGGGGTGCCAATTCGGACGCATTCAATTTACTGCGGACTTGATGCCGTCCGACATTACGGGCGCCCCGGTATTGGATTTGAAAACTCAAGACTTTCGTTTTCGGCCTGGGCCCGTCTTCACGCAATTTTTACTAGCCGATGAAATCAACCGGTCGCCAGCTAAAACGCACGCAGCGTTGCTGGAAATCATGCAAGAATTTCGAGTAACGATTGACGGAACCAGCCACGTGGTCCCTCGACCGTTTCTTGTCATGGCAACTCAAAATCCTATTGAGAGTGACGGTACCTATTCGCTACCAGAAGCTCAATTGGACCGCTTCATGTTCAAGGCGATGGTCGCATACCCTGACGAACAAGAAGAAGCGCGCGTTCTTCAGATGCACTCCATGCAGGTCGATCTAGGATCGATTTTAAAGAACCAAGTCGCGGTGGTAACCAATGCAACGCAGATTCTTGGATTGATTCAAAGCAATGCAACCGTGCGTATCGAGCCCAAGCTGCTGACCTATGTAAATCGCATTGTCCGTGCGACACGAAGTTGGCCAACTTTCCATATGGGCGCTTCGCCCCGAGCTGGGCTAGCGATGATCCAAGGTGCACGGACGTTGGCTGCGTTTCGTGGCCGTGACTTCGCGGTTCCAGACGATGTGGTGGAAATCGCATTGCCCGCACTGCGCCATCGCGTTGTCATGTCCGCAGAAGCGGAAGTGGAAGGGCTTAAGGTGGATTCCGAATTGACTTCCCTTTTACGAAGCATTGAAGTCCCAAGAATTTAATCATGTCCATTTACGATTCCGTCGGGACATACCTTTTTTGGGCGCCTTGGATCGGCTTGCTTGTTCTTGCGTCGCCGTTGCTTTTGCTTGCGTTCGGTTGGCGCATATTTCCCACCACGCGCTGGTTTGGACTTCTCATCCCTTTATGCCTGACGACGCTGCTGATTCTTTCCACTCCGTTGTTTATCTACTTCTTAGTGGTGCTGGATCTGATCGTCTTATCCATTGTTGTTCTGGATTTGCTGACCATCACTGGTCCTAGTGGTTTAACCGTGGAAAGGCATACTTTGCGGAGCGCATCGTTGGGTGGCACGCATGATGTCAAGCTATTGCTCGATAATCGAGGTTCCCGAACCAAATTGCTCGAGGTACGAGATGACTTGCCGGATGGACTAACTGCGGACCCTGAATCACAAACGCTAACACTGAAGCCAGGCAAAAGAGCGGAGTTAGATTATCGCATTCGTCCAACGCGACGCGGGTCCTTTCAATTCGCGTATGCATATCTTCGATTGCGAAGCAGGCTTGGACTTTGGAATCGCTTTATCGAAAGGCCGTGCCCGGGTGAGTTGTTGGTTTATCCGGACATGAAGCAGCTTGCAGAATATGCTCTCTTGGCGAGAACGAATCGGCTAAGTCTGATCGGAGTCCGTCGAACGCGTAAGATAGGACAAGACAACAACTTTGAAAGACTGCGCGATTATTCGCAGGACGACAACTACAAGCACATCGATTGGCGATCTTCGGCGCGTCGAAACAAACTTACGGTCAAACAGTTCCAAGCCGATCAAAGTCAACGCCTCGTTTTCATGCTGGATTGTGGACGCATGATGACGAACGAATATCGTGGGTTGAGTCTTCTAGACTACGCCTTGAATTCGATATTGATGTTGAGCTATGTTGCATTGGAACAAGGGGATTCTGTTGGGTTGATTTGCTTCTCGGACAAGATCGAATCGTATGTACCGATGCGTGGCGGGTTATCGCAAATGAATCGCATGTTGCACGCTGGTTTCAATCGTTTCCCGTCCATGAAGCAAACGAACTACGACGATGCTTTCCTTCATTTTTCGAAAAACTGCCGACGCAGATCAATGGTAGTTTTAATCAGCAACATTATAGATGACGTTTCTGCCGCTCAAGTAAGTGGCTACATGCGTACGCTTCGATCAAGACACTTGCCTGTCATGTGCTTGCTCCGTGATCGGTCGGTATTCGACTATGCCGATAATCCAAGCATGGATGATTCGGTACTTTATCGCAGCGCTGCAGCGGCACAGCTTTTGATTTGGCGTAATGAGGTGATTCAGAAAATGGAAAACGCTGGCGTCTTAAGCGTCGATGCCTTTCCAGAATCGTTGACAACACCGCTGGTCAATCGCTACCTACAAGCAAAAGCCAAACATCTGCTTTAGTGTTCTGCAATGGTGCCCCCAAGTTTATTGCGACTGACTTAGCTTGTTCCAATGCGATGAAATGATCTCGAGCGAGCTTTGGTGTAGCAATCCGTTGGTGGCACAGATACTGCTGTGTCTTCCAAGCGGTAACGATTGATTCATACAATCCGTCACTATGCCGCCAGCCTCGGTCACAAACAACTGGCCCGCCGCATAATCCCATGGATGCAGTTTGTACTCGAAGAATAAACCGTAATGCCCACAGCCCAAGTTGCACAAGTCTAAGGCTGCCGCACCGAACCGACGCATGCCATGAACATTTTGCCGGAAGAAATCCCCAAGGGTATCGAGCGTCGCTTGCATCATGCGATCTCGGTCGTAATAAAACCCGCAGCAGACTACGACTTGGTCGAGACGAGCTGATTGGTCAACCTTTTGGCGAACACCATTATGCCATGCACCTTGGTCGAGCACGGCAACATACAAATCGTTTCGGATCGGGTTGCAGACGACACCTACTTTCGGCTTGCCTTGATGATAATAAGCGAGCGAGATTGCAAAGTGAGGGATGCCATGCATGAAATTGCTGGTACCATCCAAGGGGTCAATAATCCAAAGATCTTCGGAGTCGGCTCGATCGCTATGGGACTCTTCCGAGATGATCGCGTGGTTTGGGAATGACTGTCTTATTCGGTTGACGATTCGCTTTTCCGAATCCAAGTCAGCTTCGGTTACGAAATTGGATGTCCCCTTGATCTCGATTTGGACCGATTGCTGAAAGTGCTTTCGAATCGCGATCGCCCCTTCTTCAACCGCAGCCAAAGCGGTGTTAAGCATAGGATGATGGCACGCTTGTTGAAATTGGCTCATAAGTTTGCTTCTTTAGACCTTGGCGATTCGAACCCGATCAAACCAGCCTAACAAACACACTTCGCCAATACTGGCCCAATGAGATTGTTCGCCCCATAACGACTGGTTGCAGGTGGGGCAGCTTGGCTCAGTCTCCGAGCTACTTGACTCAATACGTTCTTGCATCGAAGGGTCGGTCCACATGGCTTCACATTCGTCGCACAAAACCAAGCCTGTCAATCTCTGGTTGGTGACGCAGATGCGAATTCGACAAAGGCCGTCGCCGCAAATTGGACAGGATTCGACATAGATCAGTGGAGAAGTCATGGTAGTCTCGGAATCTCAGAAAGTCAGTGGTAGCAAAAATACGGTCGTCCGACCGAGGCAAGCTCACGTGTCACAATGCTATTGGACGGGAAAAGCGGTGATTACCGATTTCCCTCGAACCACCACTCGCATCTTTTTTAGGGCAGGGTTCTTGCGTCGCTTACCATCCGATCCTCCCAGGAATCCGATGGGTTTCTCGAACGTTGCTTCATACACAACGGCACCCTCATCTTCTTTCTTGGACGAGCCTTTAGCTCCCTTGTTGGCCATCGCAAAGGCGCGATCGATTGCCACCAAGAACTCTTTCATGTCCCCATCGAAGACTCCGTGCGGTCCAGGTCTAGAAGGCTGATCTTCCAAGTGCCGCTCGATATGTTTCAGCCGATGCCCTTCTTCGGAGCCCGGTCCATAAACGAGACCTTCTGGTGATTCGAACCGATTACGCCCTAGATCTTTGAGTATTCCATGGATCCTATCATCGGCAGAGTCCTTGGGCGCAGAGTCCTTGGGCGCAGAGTTCTTTGGCGCAGAGTTCTTTGGCGCAGAGTCCTTAGGCCCGGAATCGCTCGTTCGGTTGGCAGTCTTGGTCGTGGTTGCTTGGGCGACTTCCGATTTCTTCTCAGAAGTTTTCTCGGCAACATTTCCAGAAACTTTTTCAGATGTCTTCTCCTTGGAAACGACTTCCTTCGTAGGCTTCGGTTCCTTTTTCGTGGTCGGTTTCTCATCTCCCACCAAGCTTGCAACACTGGGAAGATTCCATCCAAGCCACTGATTAATCCTAGGCTGAAGCAGAACGTAGCCAATGAGCAAAACCACCAACACTATTGCCCATTTGGTGGGAATCATCCGCAAGGTGTTGATGGCAGAATCCGTGCGTTTGCGCGAGACCATGTTGTTCAATCGAAGAGAAGAGCGATTAGGGGCTGAAAAAGTAGCAATAACCTTGCCGATGGATTGTATCAGAAGACAGGACACGATTGACGTGCGTTGATTTTACCGAGCGTCAGCGATGGGTAATACTTCCAACTCGGCTGTCATCGTATGCGTCTCACCAGGGTCAAGCGAAATGGCATTGGAACCGATGTTGGCTGTTTCGATGCAAACCATGGTCTGCCATTCTTGGTCGCCGAAGTCTTGCATCCGTTGGCTTTTATCGATCCACGGATTCCAAATGACGGTCGAGCACGAGCCAGATTTTGAAACTTGGATGCGTCGGTTCATTCCGGGGTCGTTCAGGAAGCAAGTTGCCTGGGTATCGCCATAGACGCGATCGGTCTCTCCTTGGAACCGGATGGGGGCGTGGCTTGCTGGGCGTTGCGTGGGTGTTCCAACTTTGTCGAGATACGGGGTATCTTCCAGTCCTTCCACAGAGACGCGGTGAATGTCTTCAATGCGCAGGTAGGTATGCAAAGCGGATTCGAAGGCTTGACCGTTGCAAGCGTTCGGTTCCAATTCCACCGTCATCGCCATACGAAGTATGGTCGAAAATGTCAGGCTATACTTCACTTGAAAGCCAGCTCGGGAGCAACCCATGGTCAGAATCACTTCGCCGTTGCTACCCATCTGGCATTGCAGAAGATTCCATGGGGTCAATCTCGCCCACCCGTGGGAAGGCGACTGAGCGTCATTTGCGTTGGGACCGAACCAAGGAAAGCAAATTGGGACACCGCCGCGAATCGGTTTCCCTTTTTCGTAGAACGACGATTGACTCATCCACAAAACCGGGGCGTGGCCACGAGGATGGAAATGGGTTAGATGTGCTCCCTGCAAGTAAATCTCGGAACAGCACAAATCGGTTTCCAGTCTCAGACGCGTTAGGCCACCGGAGCCAACGTCGAAGGTCAATCCGTCCAACGCAAATCGTTTCAACAAGTCGTTAGCATCCATCGCTTACGCCCCCCAAACCACGCCGTTACGTTCTGCAATCGCCAAAATCAACGCCTGCGTTCCGGCGCTGCCGCGATCCATGGCCTGGAGATACTCGTACAGCTTTTTTGCTAATGAGAGGCCGGGCAAGTCGAGTTTCAACGATTGAGCTTCCTCGATCGCAATTCCTAGATCCTTGACGAGATGGTCCACATAGAATCCAGGTTCGAAGTCCCCTCGAAGAATGCGTGGTGTTAAGTTGGTTAGGGACCAACTACCCGCTGCGCCCATCGATACGGACTGGAGCACAAGTGCGGGGTCCAATCCGCTTTGTTGCGCATACAGCATGGATTCGCACAATCCGATCATGCTTGCACCGATCAAGATTTGGTTGACGATTTTTGTATGCTGTCCGGATCCGGCGGGACCATGATAGAGATAAGTCTTTCCCAGCAACTTCCAGATTGGTTCGAGCGCATCGAAAGCGGCCTTGTCACCACCAACCATGATCGACAGTCGAGCTTCGCGCGCCCCGATATCCCCTCCTGAAACAGGCGCATCCAAAGCCAGGACATGCTTGGAGACAGCCTCTTGGGCAATTTGAACGGCCAGCTTGGGGCTGCTGGTGGTCATATCCACGATGATGTTTCCGGGCTTAGCATGCGCTAAAACGCCCTCGCTTCCTAGCAAGGTTTGCTCGACGTCCGATGGGTAACCAACCATGGAAAAAACCACATCGCTTCGGATGGCAACCTGCTTGGGACTGGAACAACCGACCGCTCCCAGTGCGATTAGGCTCTCCATTTTTTCTGGCGAGCGATTGTAAATGGCAAGCGGGTAACCTGCACGAAGGAGATGCGCGCACATGCTGCGTCCCATGACACCCGTGCCGATCCATCCCAATCGTGTCGTTTCAGGGTGCACTTCTATCATCGTTCAGTCTTTCTTTAGGCTTGTAGCCGTTGGTATTCGTCTTGAAGCACTCCGGTTACCAAGGTGGTTAATCTGGGTTCTGCTTCGTTTGCCACAGCAATAATTTTTTCGACCACTGCGGGCTCCAGTGCATCAGGCAGACACATATCAGTGATCACAGAAAAACCGACGCATCGCATACCAGAATGAACCGCCACGATGACTTCGGGCACGGTGGACATGCCAACGACATCCGCCCCAATCATTCTCAAGAATCGATACTCGGCTCTTGTTTCCAAGTTGGGACCAGTCACCGCCACGAAGACACCTTGATGCGCAACGATGTCGTTCTTTCTGGCAGTTTTCAGGGCGGACCGAATCAAATTCTGATCGTACGGGTGGCACATGTCAGGAAAACGTGGGCCCAACCGATCGTCGTTGATGCCGACTAGCGGATTGCCATTCATGAGATTGATATGATCATCGATCAGCATGATGTCGCCCGCTTTGTAAAACGGATTCAGGCCACCGCAGGCGTTGGAGACGACCAGCAAGCCAGCTCCCATGGCCTTCATGACACGAACGGGAAGAGTAATCTGCTGCAGCGCGTAGCCTTCGTACATGTGCAGCCGTCCTTCCATGACCATGACCGGCAGCCCACACAAGGTTCCACAAACCAACCGGCCTCGATGCGAAGTCGCAGTCGACTTTGGAAAGTGAGGAATATCACCATACTCGATCGTTGCTTCCACTTCGACTCTTTGAACTAACGGTCCAAGGCCTGTCCCGAGAATAATGCCTGCGTGGGGAGTCTTGTTCCAAACGTTTCGAATGGCTTGGGCGGCTTCTTGGATTTTGTCGAACAGTTCTAGCATCGTGATAGTCAGTGGGTTGATGAAGAGGTTTGGGGCGAGGAATGAGTTGATATCAGGTGATGAAGGCGAGCCCGTAATGCATTCGCACTCGACAGCTTAAACCGCAGGCGCTAGCCGCGACGCTTCACAGTCTGAGCCGCAGGCGCTAGCCGCGATAATGCTTTCCAAGGTATCCAAAACGCGGCTAGCGCCCACGGCTCAAGCTGGCTTGATAAGCCTGGCTAATCGAGTCTGGCGAGGCGTTTGAAAATCCTTGCAACAATCTACGCTCCTAATTTAGCGGCTGGCAGTGCGATTGGATAGTTGGCCTCGGTCCAGCCTCGCCATCCACCATCCACGCTAGTGACGCGTTGGTAGCCCATTTTTTGCAAATTGTCCGCAGCCAATGCGGACCGAAATCCTCCGCCGCAATAGAGTAGGATCTCTTGGCCAAAGTCGGGGGCAACTTCTTCAATATCCCGCTCAATGATCCCTTTACCAAGACTCGTCGCTCCTGGAATGTGTCCACGAGCAAATTCGGATTCCTCGCGAACGTCGATCAAAAGAGCAGCGTCACCGCGATCAAGCCGCTCCTTCAAATCGTGAATCGTGCATTCACGAATGCGAGCGCGAGTTTCAGTGACCAACGCGAGGAACTGGGGGGAATGTTGTTTCGCCATCGCTAGGTTGTATTTCGTCAATTTGGTGAAGATGAGTCGTTCTTACAGAGTGTCATTCGAAAACAACTTGAATTTTTTTGCAACAGGGTGCAGAAACCGGACTATCGATGCCGATGATGTTTTGGCGGGGAAGTACCGACTCAGCGGATGGCACCATGATCTGGTGAGAATTTGCTTCCTCCACGTGTTCAGGCAACCAAGCAATTTGTTGCTAACGTAACTCAAAAACCATGTTTTCTCTAGAGAATCTCATTGGGACGCCCTTTTGCCGGATGTTTTGGATGTATCGCGTTGGCAACCTCGATTGTTCTTGGTCTGCTGAAAGGCGATTTTCCAGATTCGATATTGACTCAGGCTGTAACCTACACCGTGGTTTATTCTGCGATAGGTTGGGTTCTGGGCAATGTCGGCGATCAACTGGTTCGGCAGAGCGTCGAAATGAATTATCGAGATCGGTTTGAAAAGCTACGGCAGGCGAACAAGAAACCGGAATAGACATAGCGTTCGACACTTGATGGCTCTTTTCCAGAGGCAAAATGCCCCAATTCTGGAAGAG
>CAITIF010000442.1 GCA_903892365.1 uncultured Pirellula sp.
CGAACTCGAGCAAGTCCTTGCCGCGTGTAAGTGCGTCGTTCGCGGCCCGCTTGATTCGATTCAAATTGAACATGTTTCAAAGAAAGACGGGCTTGCTTTCTAACAAGTAAAAGCCATAACCCGCAAACCTTCCCCCCGAGGTCAGAATCATTCCCTCTGCTCCTTGTTCAGGTACCTCGATATCCGCCGAGATCGTGTAGGCGCCGTTGCGAAGAAGAGGGGTGTCACCTTGTGGGAGTCCGGCCATCGGGGGAGTAGAAACGAACTCGGACCAGCCCGCCGTGATGTTCGGTCTTGGCATTGCGATTCATGCTGCTGCCGACGCGCCCATGGGAGAGATTTGGTTCTTTTTGCCCTCGGAAATGAACATCTGCTTCATCTCTTTGACTTTGTCGGGAGATCGAGCTGCGACGTCTTGCGATTGGCTGAAGTCCGTGTTCAGGTCATACAGCTCCAGTGCTTGGTTGTTGAGCGGACCTAGATTCGCCGGGCCAAAGGCTTCCCAAGGTGCTTGCTTGACTTTGGTGCTTAGCAACCAATCTTCATGGTACAGCGCATATTGTCTCATCATTTTGAAGCACTGGGTTTTATGCTGGGAAGGCTGCTTCGCATTCCCTGCATCAAATGTATGCAAAAGACGGGTATCTTCGATCCGGCTTTTCACGATTCCAGTTTGGGCCAACCAAGAAACAGTCTCCCGTTTCGTAGCCGGAGGCGCGGCTAACTATGTAGCCATAGTTGTATGCGTTTCCATCAATCAACTGCACGGAGAAGTAGCTGTCTTTGGGAACTGCGGGAACGGAAAGAACCGTAGGCTCCGATTGCAAATCTAGCCAAAGCAACGAAAACGGAGTATCGCGGTTGGGCGTCACCACAGCGATTCTTTGTATGTAAAAAACCTTATTTCGTTGGTGATGGCGTTGAGGGAGCCTTTGTATTGCCTTGGATTTTTATCGATACAGAACTCATGCATCACAGCATAGTTCATGACGATCGGCAAACCGTAGATAAAAGCTTCTTCAGCAATCGCTTTCGTTTCAGCCAAGTTTGGTGGATCGACCA
This sequence comes from uncultured Pirellula sp., assembly GCA_903892365.1. GTDB lineage: Bacteria > Planctomycetota > Planctomycetia > Pirellulales > Pirellulaceae > JBKCUI01. The sequence continues at coordinate 1,063 of CAITIF010000442.1, forward strand.
CCTGCTCGTCACCTGCTTGCTGTGTACCAGACCGGAGCTGTACTTTGTCACAGCGGCCAATCTGAACCATCGGCACCAAGCAAAGCAGGGACGAAAGTAGACTGAGTGAAACTTTGTTCAAGAAGATGGTTTTTTAGTTCGATGCGGCATCAGGATTTTGCAAACGAACCAGCAACCATTGTTCGGTCTTTTCTTTGCCAAGATGCACCAGGCATGGTGCCTCCGCCTTGGTCAAATTGTAGAGGCCCGTTTCAAGGATGTTGGTGGTGTTGTCCCCGACGGTAAAAGCAACTCGCTGAGTTTGCTTATCGACGGAACCTTGAATCACCTGATTTTGCTTGGAAGCGGTATCCGTATAATTGCCTCGTAGAACACCATCTTTGTTGACCGCCAACTGAATGGTAATGTCCGACTTGGCTTGATCTGCCTTGGTGAATGCGAAGACCCCAAGTGGCAGCCAATCGCCGTCCGAGGATGCTTCGGCTTGTGCACCCGTGGATGCTAAATTGGAAGCAGAATCATAGAACTCTTCGGATGTCCCGGCGCTATCCCCGTTGATGTAAACGCTGTTGTCTTCATAGACCACGTTGTTGCCGTAGTCGTAGTAGACCGGTGGTTGCTCACTGTACCCACAATAGCTGGACGCAGTTGCCCAAGTGGATGCGTTCCAAATGGCGTTGGCGGTAACACCTGCCGCGAACCATGCACCTGGATATTGAGCGTACCAGCCTTGGCCGTATACTCCCCAGTTGTTGAAGTTACCGCGAACCGCTGCAGCGGCAGTGTAACGACCGGACGGCGTAACTCGAGTAAACCCTGCGCCAACCCCGGCAGGTCCGGCTGTCGCGATACCACCCGCACCGTATCCGCCTGCTCCAACGGCCCCACGGCCAGCAACCACTTGACCACCTGGTCCGACCGCAACACCCCGAGCGGCAGCACCGCCGGCTGCTCCTTGTACCCCACCAACTGCGGCTGCTCCGCCATTGGGGCCGACTGCCGCAGCTTTGCCAACGGTATTCCCCTGTGGACCAGTGACCGCCACTCCAGCAGCTTGACCACCGCCAGGGCCTTCCGCAGTCCCCTTGTTGACGTCAAAGTCGCTACCTGCGAAAGGATTTCCATTGGCCATAGCGCCAGTTTTTGCACCGGCGTGACTCATGCCTTCATCGGATGGCAGGCCAAGAAAGCCGCTCAGGTCATTCTTGCTGGGTGCGTTATAGCGATTAGCCGCAGCGCCAGAAGCGGCAGGTGCGCCAGCTCGTGCTCCAGCCCCACCAGGATTGTAGTTACCAGCCCCGCCACCACTGATATTGGGGCGTTCACTGCCGCCCGCTGGCCTTGCGCCCGCTTGTCCAGCGCCAAAAGATCCACTCGGGGTTGGGCGTCCGCCCGCCATTTGACCGGCACCCATATTGTTCAATCCGCCGCCGCCCCCGCCGAAGTTTCCACCTCCTGAAAAGCCCCCTCCACCTCGAGAAGCTCCGCCGCTAAAGCCACCGCCCCCGCCACCACGTGCACCCCCGCCACCACGTGCACCGCCGCCACCTCCTCCTCCTCGTCCAAAACCCCAACATGGAGAAACGGGTAAAAAGATGATCGTGAAACCTAAGGCAAGGAGCAAATTCCGATGCGATGTTTTTTTTGTGGACATTTCGTTACTCTTTAGTTCTGTCGTTGGATTTTGGTATTTCAGGAGTTCGGTAATTATAGAAACTGGATCGAGTTCGGTCGGAGCATTCGACCCCAAGGGCACGTGTAACCTGATGGATTACTTCGGTGTTTGTTTGCGGCGAATGACAACTTCGTCCGTATCGGCAATTCGCAGTTCGCCTACTGTTCGATCCAAAGATTGCCAAACGTAAGCGCTGTCATCTAAGCGTTTAAGAATGTTGACTGCAGTGGTGGGAACACCTTGTCCCGTTGTACCAGTCACCTTTGCCAGCCAACCATCTTCGGTAGCAGACCATACGCCGACCGCATGACCACCATCAGCGGAATAGCTCCAGGATTGAACATGTTGCGATTGTGAATTCCAGCCAATGATTTGCATGCCTGTAATCACAGTGCCATCCAATTGGGTAGTCGAGTAACTGCGTTCCACAAATTTTCCGTTCACGATCCAACGGCATTGGGAATCGGTTTGTTGACCATTCTCTTCCGCGGACCAATCGCCAATCAACCAGTTTAGATCCGCTAAATCGTTCTCGCTGCTGGATGTGTCTACGGCGGTTTCGCGGACGGAAGCCAGCAGCCACCTGCTCTCTACCTTCATGTGAACTGCAGTGTACTTGCTGACGCTGGGGGAAGCAGAGGGAGAAGTCTTAAGAATCGACTGGCCATCTTCGATCGCAACACCATCACTAAGAAGACGAACGGATTCGGTGATCAGTTGAAGATTGACTTCCGGCGACGAAGCGAAAACTTCCTGATAGAGCTTTTCGATCGCTTCACGACCCAAGAAGGTCCTGCCAGTGTCGTCGACGAACTCTCCCTCTTTGGTCCAAAACGCCGCCGCCGCCTTGGCATCTTTCTTGTTGAACGCCAGAACCGAATCGGCAACTTCCTTGCGGATCGCGTCCATCGCAACGTCTGGATTGGGTTTGGGACTGGCCAACTTCGTCGGAACGGCAGCCTTTTGCGGAGCCTGTCCCATACTGTTCGCAATTGGTGCAAGGCCAATGCAAAGTACTATCAACATCCGAGAGAACTTCTGAATCACAATACCATTCCCAACATGAAATCATTGAAGATGAAAGACTTGACGCGTCCATTCGGATTCTAAAAAGCAAGATGAACTATGCAGTTCCAAAGCAACTTACTCACAAATGGTTACCGCATTGTGACGCCTGTCCAACCACCATGCAATGACGCACCTAACAATTTTCCTGTAAGCATGTTGAAAACGACGTTGAATTCATATCAACAAACTCTTTTCCACGCCGGATTGCTCAGCATGTGTCGCGGGAGCTAGCAGCGATAGAGAATTTGTACGACGGCGTTGTGCTTGCAGAACGCATCGAGCCCCTGCGGCTTTGCGGAATACGCAGAATGTAGGATCTTAAGAAATCAAAAGAGGCTTCAGAAGAAATGAGGGGAATCCCTTACCTCCCAACGACACGCAATTCAGCGATCAGGACAAATGCCGTGTCGCTATTTTCCATCGATGACATTCAAGGGCCAACCCGCTCGACATTCTGCATTCAACCGCCAACCGCCAACCGCCAACCGCCAACC